>JAKLLJ010000002.1 GCA_023150215.1 Thauera sp.
CGCCGGAAGGCGCGAACAGGCTCATGCCGAAATCGGCATGGGTGACGGTGGTTGACGAAAACCGACGCCGTGTTCGCGCCTTCCGGCGCTCCTACATTTCCTGGCTTCCGGTGCTCGTGCCTTTCGTCGCTTCGGGCGCTGCGACACGTGCAAGGGTCGATAGGGTAAAATGCCGCGTTTTCCCCCGCCCTTTCCACCATGCAGTTTGCCGGTTTCACCCTGCGCAACAACCTTTTCGTCGCCCCGATGGCCGGCGTGACGGATCGCCCCTTCCGCCAGCTGTGCAAGAAGCTGGGGGCAGGTGTCGCCGTGTCCGAGATGGTCACCTCCAACTCGCTGCTCTACGGCAGCGAAAAAACCCGTCGCCGGGCCGACCACACCGGCGAGGTCGATCCGATCTCGGTGCAGATCGCCGGCGCCGATCCGGCGATGATGGCGGAAGCGGCAAAGTACAACGCCGACAACGGCGCCCAGATCATCGACATCAACATGGGCTGCCCGGCCAAGAAGGTGTGCAACGTGATGGCGGGCTCGGCGCTGATGCAGGACGAGCCGCTGGTCGCACGCATCCTCGAGGCGGTGGTCAAGGCCGTGCCGCACACTCCGGTCACGCTCAAGTTCCGCACCGGCTGGAACCGCGCCAACAAGAACGCGCCCATGATCGCCCGCATCGCCGAGCAGTCCGGCATCCGCGCGATCGCCATCCATGGGCGCACGCGAGCCGACCAATACATGGGTGAAGCCGAGTACGACACCATCGCCCACGTCAAGACGCTGGTGAGGATCCCGGTGATCGCCAACGGCGACATCGGCAGCCCGCAAAAGGCCAAGCACGTGCTCGACTACACCGGCGCCGATGGCGTCATGATCGGTCGCGCGGCGCAGGGCCGGCCGTGGATCTTCCGCGAGATCGAGCACTTCCTCGCCACCGGCGAGTTGCTGCCGGCGCCGCTGGTCAGCGAGATCCACCAGGTGTGCCGCGAGCACCTGGCCGACCTCTACGCCTTCTATGGCGACGAGCGCGGCGTCAAGATCGCGCGCAAGCACATCTCCTGGTACACCAAGGGTCTGGTCGGCTCGGCCGCCTTCCGCCGCACCATGAACCAGATCCCCGACATCCCCGCCCAGCTCGCGGCCGTCGATGACTTCTTCGGCCAGCTCGCTGAGGCCGACGCCCGCCTGCGCTACGAAGCGGACGAGCAGGCCGACTACGCGCAGGAACTCGCCGCATGACCAGCCGCAGCAACGAGATTGCGGACGCTGTCGTCCGCACGCTGGACCAATATTTCCGCGACCTCGATGGCGAGAAGCCGGCCGCGATCCACGACATGGTGATCCGCAACGTCGAACGTCCGATGCTTCAGTTCGTGCTCGAGCAGGCCAAGGGCAACCAGACCGTGGCCGCCGAAATGCTCGGCATCAACCGCAACACCCTGCGCCGCAAGCTGACCGATTACGAATTGCTGTAAGCGTGCGCGGGCAGCGCAGGCCGCCCGGGAACCCGCCCCGAAAGACAACACCCCACGACCGCCACTCCCCCAGTCGTTCCCCATGTCGCTCCCCTCTTCGACCTTCGCCACCGGCCCACAACGATGAACGTGACCCAAGCCCTGATCAGCGTCTCCGACAAACGCGGCGTGCTCGACTTCGCCCGCGAACTCGCCGCCCTCGGCATCAAGCTGCTGTCAACCGGCGGCACCGCCAGCCTGCTGCGCGAAGCCGGCCTCGACGTCACCGACGTCTCCGAGCACACCGGCTTCCCCGAGATGCTCGACGGCCGAGTCAAGACCCTGCACCCGAAGGTGCACGGCGGCATCCTCGCCCGCCGCGACCTTTCCGAACACATGGACACCATCGCCGCGCACGACATCGGCCGCATCGACCTCGTGGTGGTGAACCTCTACCCCTTCCAGCAGACCGTGGCCAAGCCTGACTGCACGCTGGAAGACGCGATCGAGAACATCGACATCGGCGGCCCCACCATGGTGCGCGCCGCAGCCAAGAACCACGGCAACGAGCAGGGCGGCGTCGGTATCGTCACCGACCCCGAGGACTACGGCTGCATCGTCGACGAGCTCAAGGCCAACGCCGGCAAGCTCAGCCACAAGACCCGCTTCGCGCTCGCGGTGAAGGCCTTCACCCACACTGCGCGCTACGACTCGGCGATCTCCAACTACCTCACCGCGCTGGTCACCAACGACGCAGGCGACGTGTCGCTGCAGACCTACCCCGAACGCCTGCAACTGGCCTTCGACAAGGTGCAGGACCTGCGCTACGGCGAGAATCCGCACCAGACCGCAGCCTTCTACCGCCAACCTGGCGCGGCGGAAGGCGGCGTGGCCGGCTACAGCCAGCTGCAGGGCAAGGAGCTGTCCTACAACAACATCGCCGACGCCGACGCGGCGTGGGAGTGCGTGAAGGCCTTCGACGGCTCGGCCGCTGCCTGCGTCATCGTCAAGCACGCCAACCCCTGCGGCGTGGCAGTCGCCGCCAGCGCGCTCGAGGCCTACAGGAAGGCCTTCTCCACCGACCCCACCTCGGCCTTCGGCGGCATCATCGCCTTCAACGGCGAGGTCGATCGCGCCGCAGCCGAAGCCGTTTCGGCGCAATTCCTCGAAGTGCTGATCGCCCCGTCCTACACCGCCGACGCGCTCGAACTGCTCGCCGGCAAGAAAAACGTGCGCGTGCTCACCTGCCCGCTCGGCCAGCCCGCCGGCGCCTTCGACTATAAGCGCGTTGGCGGCGGCCTGCTGGTGCAGAGCGCCGACGAGGCCCGCATCCAGATCGCCGACCTCAAGGTCGTCACCCGGCGTGCGCCGACGGAAGCCGAGATGCGCGACATGCTGTTCGCCTGGCGCGTGGCCAAGTACGTCAAGTCCAACGCCATCGTCTATTGCAAGGACGGCATGACTGTCGGCGTCGGCGCCGGGCAGATGAGCCGCGTCGACTCCGCGCGCATCGCCAAGATCAAGGCCGAGAACGCCGGCCTGCAGATCGCCGGCTGCGTGGTCGCCTCGGACGCTTTCTTCCCCTTCCGCGACGGCCTCGACGTGCTCGCCCAGGCCGGCGCCACCGCGGTCATCCAGCCCGGCGGCTCGATACGCGACGAAGAGGTGATCGCCGCCGCCAACGAGCACAACATCGCCATGGTGTTCACCGGCTTCCGGCATTTCCGCCACTAAGAACGACCACCCCAGCAGAGATTCGGAGCAGCACATGAAAGTCCTCGTCATCGGTTCCGGCGGCCGCGAACACGCGCTGGCCTGGAAACTCGCCCAGTCGCCCAAGGTCACCCGCGTGCTGGTCGCGCCGGGCAACCCCGGCACCGCTGCCGAGAAGCTGCTGCAGAACGCCCCGATCACCGACATCCCGGTGCTGGTCGAGCTCGCCAGGCGCGAGCAGGTCGCATTCACCGTGGTCGGCCCGGAGGCCCCGCTCGCCGCCGGGGTGGTCGATGCCTTCCGCGCCGCCGGCCTGCCGATCTTCGGGCCGACCAAGGCCGCCGCCCAGCTCGAGAGCTCCAAGGACTTCGCCAAGCAGTTTCTGGTGCGCCACAACATCCCGACCGCGAAGTACCGCACGTTCTCCGCTGCGGCCGAGGCGCACGCCTACATCGACGCCGAGGGTGCACCGATCGTCATCAAGGCCGACGGCCTCGCTGCCGGCAAGGGCGTGGTGGTGGCGATGACGGCTGACGAGGCACACGTCGCGATCGACATGATGCTGCTCGACAACAAGATGGGCGATGCCGGCGCGCGCGTGGTGATCGAGGAGTTCATGGAAGGCGAGGAGGCCAGCTTCATCGTCATGGCCGACGGCAGGAACGCGCTCGCGCTCGCCACCAGCCAGGACCACAAGCGCCTGCAGGACGGCGACCAAGGCCCCAACACCGGCGGCATGGGCGCCTATTCGCCCGCCCCGGTCGTCACCCCCGACGTCCATGCACGCGTGATGCGCGAGATCATCAACCCGACGCTCGCCGGCATGGCTGCCGATGGCCTGCCCTACACCGGCTTCCTCTACGCCGGCCTGATGATCGACGGCGAAGGCAAGCCGCGCGTGGTCGAATTCAACTGCCGCATGGGCGACCCCGAGACGCAGCCGATCATGATGCGCCTGAAGACCGACCTCGCCGACCTGATCGAAGCCGCCATCGCCGGCAAGCTCGACCAGACCGAGGCCGAATGGGACCGCCGCTTCGCGCTCGGCGTGGTGCTGGCCGCCGCCGGCTACCCGGAGAACCCGCGCAAGGGCGACCCGATCAGCGGACTGCCGAGCGGCGAGCAGGAAGACGTGCACGTCTTCCACGCCGGCACTGCGGCCGCGGACGGCCAGATCGTCACCGCAGGCGGCCGCGTGCTGTGCGTGACCGCACTCGGCGACAACGTGCGCACGGCTCAGAAGCGCGCTTACGAAGTCGCCGACGCGATCGTCTTCGATGGTCGCCAATACCGCCGCGACATCGGTCACCGTGCAATCGGACGCAAGACCTGAATGGATCCACGCACGATCAAGCCCTGGTTCACCGGGCTGCAGCAAGGCATCGTCGAGCGCCTCGAAGCCTTCGACGGGCAGTCCTTCCGCAGCGACGGCTGGGAGCGCCCCGGCGGTGGCGGCGGGCTCACGCGCGTCATCGAGGACGGCAATTTCTTCGAGCGCGGCGGCGTCAATTTCTCGCACGTGATGGGCGAGGCCATGCCCGCTTCCGCCACCGCGCACCGTCCGGAACTGGCTGGGCGCCGTTTCGAGGCGATGGGCGTCTCGCTGGTGCTGCATCCGCGCAACCCCCACTGCCCCACGGTGCACATGAACGTGCGCTGTTTCGTCGCGCTGGCCGAAGGCAAGGCACCGGTGTGGTGGTTCGGCGGCGGCATGGACCTGACCCCCTACTATCCGTTCGAGGAAGACGTCCGCCACTTTCACCGGACATGCCGCGACGCGGTGCTGCCCTTTGGAGGCGAAGCCGAATACCGCCGCCTCAAGGACTGGTGCGACCGCTACTTCTTCCTCAAGCACCGCAACGAGCCACGCGGCGTGGGAGGGCTGTTCTTCGACGATCTGGGCGCAGACGGCAAGACGGATCTGGATACCGCCTTCGGCCTCACCCGCTCGGTCGGCGAGTCTTTCGTGGACGCTTACCTCCCCATCGTCGAGCGCCGCAAGGACATCGCCTACGGCGAACACGAGCGTGATTTCCAGGCCTACCGCCGCGGCCGCTACGTCGAATTCAACCTCGTCTTCGATCGTGGCACGCTATTCGGCCTGCAGTCGGGCGGGCGCACCGAATCCATCCTGATGTCGATGCCGCCAGTGGTGAAGTGGCGCTACGACTGGCACCCCGCGCCGGGTTCGCCGGAAGCGCGGCTGTACGACGAGTTTCTCCTCGCACGTGATTGGGTATGAGCTGCGCTTGCGCGCAGTGAAACGCAAGACATCCGAAGCTTGATGCGAAAAGGCCGCCAGGGTTTCCCCCGGCGGCCTTTTTGTTTGAGAGCCCCAAACAGAGACCCGGGTATCAGACCAGTGCGCCGCCGGCGACCTTCTCGGCTGCGGCACGATACTGGCGCTGGGCCTCCTCGCGACGCTCGAGGGTCTCGAACAGGTGGGCGAGCGCAAGGTGCGTGCCCACCTGTGGATCCTGGCTCAGCGATGCCTCCAGATAGCTCTGCGCCTTGCCCCACAGCTCGGTGCGCCGGCACAACTGGCCGAGTGCGAACAGCAGGCCGGCGTCGCGCGGCTGCTTCTCGAGCCAGGCTTCGGCCTTGTGCAGGCAGGCGTTGGCGTCATCCATCGTGCTCGCGCAGTAAGCGTAGAGACGGGCAAGATCGCTGTCCCACTGCTCATCGAGAAGTTGCTCGGTCTGCGCCCGAACGTGCATCGCCTGTCCGGCACGCGCCATCAGCGGCAGAACGTCCTTGATCATGCCGCGGTCGTTCAACTCGTCGGACGGGATCTCCTGCCAGTAGGTGAGCAGCGCCGAAGGGTCGCCGACGAGTTGCTTCATCCGCTCGGCGTGAGCGCGACGCAGCGCGGGCGCGGCCTGCTCCGCACTCAAGGCCTTGTGCTTGCGCAACTGGCGCACGTTATGCAACAGCTCTTCCCAGCGCCCGAGCTCGAACGCGACCTTGCTCTCGAGGCGCAACATGGCGATGTGGCGATGGCCGCCCTCGCGCAACTGGGCGAGGCGCGCGGCAGCGAGCTCGAACTGACGGCTCTCGATCGCCAGCTCGGCCTCGGTCATCAGACGCGCGACCTCGGCCTCCTTGCCCTGCTCCGCAGCGTGGTCGAGCCACTCCCGATAACGCGTGTCGTCCTGCAGTCCGTGCGCCGCGCGTGCGGCGACGAGCGCCGCCATCGGCGAGCCGTCGCTCGCCGAGTACGCGGTCGAGGCCGATTTGAGCGCCTCGGAGAAGCGCCCCTCGAAGAGTGCGGTGACCGAGCCATGCATGGCGCGGTCGGCCTTTGCGCGGCGACGGCGCTCACGCCAGTTGGCCACCCGCGACGGCAGTTGCAGGGTGCGCGTGACGACGCTCAGCAGGATGTGGATCAGGGCCACGCCCACGACCAGCACCACGATGAAGAGATTCAGTGAAATCTGCGCCCGCCACGGCGACAGCACGACGAGCACGTAGCCGTCGTTTACACCGGCCAACATCGCCACGCCGACGGCGAGGCCGAAGATGCCGATCAGCCAGATCAGTGCGCGCATGGGTCGGCCCTCACTGGCTCGCCGCGGGAGCGGCGGCATCGGTGGGTGCCGACGGAGCGGCATCGGCTGCGGCGGGAGCTGCGGCTTCGGTCGCAGTGGCGGCGTCGGCCGCTGCCGGCGCAGATGCACCAGCCGCTTCGTTCGACTGCGGCGCCGCCGCGGCTGCAGCGTCGGTCGCGGCAGCGCTGGCCTCGGCAGCGCTGGCCTCGGCGGCAGGAGCATTCGCGGCCGGTGCGGCGGCCGGTGCAGCGGGCGTCGCCGCAGCCTCGGTGCGCGCGGCCTTGCTGGCGGCACCACCACGGCCGGCACGCGACTGCACGTTGCGCAACGCACCAAAAGTCTCGCTCAGGTCGGGCGGCTCGTAGCGCACCTTGACCGCCTCGAGTTCCTTGAGCTCGGCGAGCGTCGCCTGCACGCGCTCGTCGCGCAGATCGTAGAAACGCTCGACCCATGTGCGCGCCTGTGCGATGTCGACACCGTAGCTGCGGCCATCACGCGCCATCAGGGCGAGGCGCGCGGTGAGCAGGCGCATCTTCAGGTTCTCGCGCAGGAAGGTGTTCTGCTCGGGCGCGAGCAGCACCGGATCTTCCTGGTCGAGACGCTCGACGCGAATCAAGGTGCGCACCTCGCTCCACACGTCCGCCGCGACGTCTTGTGCGAAACGCCACACCCCTGCCATCCAGCCGACGAAGCCACCACTGTCGGCCGGACCCATCTCCTTGCCCACCGCGGCGCCCGCCGGCAGCGGGCTCTCGAAGGCGAGCGGGAGCGCGTCGGCGCGTTCGAGCATCAGCTCGAGGCGCAGGCTCAGACCGGATACGTCGAGGGCCGGCATCAGGCGCAACTCCTCGATGTCGCGCACCAGCGCGCGGCGCAGCGTGGCGAGCTGGCCGCGGTCGTGAATGGCGAGTCGGGCCTCGGCTTCCTGCAGCCCGATCAGCGCAGCCTCGACGTTGCCGGCGATCTGCAGCTGCTGCGACGCGAGCGCGACCGCCTGCTCGACCTCGGCGAGGACACCGTCCTCGCGGCTGCGCGAGAACTCCTGGTAGAGCGCCTCGAGCGCCGCAGCCTGGCCTTCGGTCGTCTCGACCTTGGATTCGAGCGCGCCCAACTTGCCGTGCAGCGACGCGATCGTTTCCTGCTGCTGGCGGATCATGCCGCGTGCCTCGGTGGCCACCGTTTCGCCCTCGGACAGACGGCTGGCGAGTTCCTCGCGCAGCGTGACCGCCTGCAAGCGCATCTCGCGTGCCTGCCAAATCGACCACCCCGCAATACCGATCGCGATCAGCGCCAGCAGCAGCGCCCACCACGCCGCGGCGCTGCGCGCGGGCGGGGACTCGCCGGCAGGGGCAATGCGCGTGGCCTCGGCATCGGCCGCGCCCGGCACATCGGCCGCGCGGCTTTCCTCGATCGCTGGACGGGTATCGTCGAGCACTGGAGATGCGGACGGCGCCGCGGGCGGCGGCTGGGTCAGAGCGGGATTTTGTTCTTTCATGGTTCCAGGTCTAGGCAAAATGGCTTTCGAGGGCCTGCATCAAACCGTCGTCTCCGGCCGGAGTTTCGACCACCTTCGCGAAACCGGCCGCATGCGCCTGCGCGACGATGCGCGGGTGCGTGGCAAACACCGTCACTCCACGCAGGGCGGCGAGGCCGTCCGCGCCGAGCATGGATTCCAGATTGCGTACGCCCTCGCTGCTGGTGAGCAGCAGGCCGTCGACCGCGCCACGCGCGATCGGCTCGAGCAGCGGCGCGGGATCCGCATCCGGACAGTACCGTCTGTAACAAGTGACATATTCAACGCTGGCGCCCCGTTCGCGCAAGGTCTCGGCGAGCAGTTCGCGCCCGCCGTCGCCGCGGAAGATCAGCACTTTGCGCCCGCGCACCGCGTCGGGGGCGAACTCGGGCAGGGCAATCACGGCCTCGCTGTCGAAGCCGTCTTCCGGCGCGATCACGTCGGCGAAGCCCCAGCCGTGCATCACGCGCTGACTGCCCTTGCCCACGGTGGCGACCCGCAGCGTGGCCGGCCAGGTGCGCTGCGGCAGGATCGCACGAAGCGCGTGATCGACCGCGTTGGGGCTGACGAAGAAAGCGAGATCGAACTCATCGAGGCGGCCGATGATGGCCTGCAGCGGCGCAGGATCGAGCGCCGGGCCGACCGCGATCACCGGGAAGCGCAGCGCCCGACCGCCTGCCGCTTCGATGCGCGAACACAGGCTCCCGGCCTGCTCGCGCGGACGCATGACCACGAGGGTGCGCCCGCCCAAGGGAAGCATGGGGCGCTGAGCGGACGCTGCGGTCGGTGCCGTCGACACGATGCGCCTGCCCTCCCGTCCGTCAGCCGATCTCGGCCAGGATCGCTTCCGCGCCCTGCGCCCGCAGATCTTCGGCAAGCGCGCGCCCGAGCGCCTCGGCAGCGGCCGGCGCACCGGTACGTTCCGCGCGCACGATGGTGCTGCCGTCGGGGCGGGCGACGAAGCCGCGCAGCCACAGCGCGCCTTCGCGCATCAGCGCATAGGCGCCAAGCGGCACCTCGCAGCTGCCGGCCAGCGCACGCGCGACCGCGCGCTCGGCCAGCACGCAGGCGGTGGTGTCGGCGTCGACCAAGGGCTGCAGCCAGCCGATCACGTCGGGGCGTGCGGCAAGGCACTCGATGCCGAGCGCGCCCTGGCCCGCGGCCGGCAGCGAGACTTCGGCCGGCATCACCGAACGAATGCGCTCGCCCAGGCCGAGGCGGGTGAGACCTGCGGCAGCGAGGATGATCGCGTCGTACTGGCCTTCATCGAGCTTGCGCAGCCGGGTGTCGAGGTTGCCGCGCAGGCTGGTCACGGCGAGGAAGGGATACTGGGCGTGGAGTTGCGACTCGCGGCGCAGCGAGGAAGTACCGACCACCGTGCCGGGGGGCATGTCGGCGAGACTCTCGTAGCGGTTGGAGACGAAGGCGTCGAGCGGCACCTCGCGTGCGGTGATGCAGGGCAGTGCGAACTCCGGTCCCATCACCATCGGCACGTCCTTCATCGAATGCACCGCGATGTCGGCGCGGGCATCCAGCAGCGCGGTCTCGAGCTCCTTGACGAACAGGCCCTTGCCGCCGACCTTGGCGAGCGGGCGATCGAGGATCTGGTCGCCACGCGTGGTCATGCCCAGCAATTCGACCCGGCAACCGGGGTAAAGCCCTTCGAGGCGGGCCTTGATGTGTTCCGCCTGCCACAGGGCGAGACGACTCTCACGGGTTGCAATGACGATGCGCTCGGGGCTGCTATGACTCACGATCGGAATTCACCTGACGAAACGGGTTGGAGCGGGCGCATCGATGCCGCAATGCAGCATGACAAAAAACTTATTTCGCCCGCACGACGCGCCGCATTCTAGCACGGGCACGCGCTCCAGCCCCTGCCGGACACCTTGCCGCGCAGGGGGCTCCCCGAAGCAGGCGTCCCCGTCCCGGTCAGGCTGCCCGCTCGAGCGCAGGGCGCGCGGCTACATGAAAACCCCGGGCTGCGAGCGGGCGCACTTACGGTAAGCTGCGCGGTCCCCCTCTCCACCACGACAGATCCGCCCCATGCAACACGACAAGGACGCCCCTCTCCGCGAAGACATCCGCCTGCTCGGCCGCCTCCTCGGCGACACCGTGCGCGACCAGCAGGGCGAAGCCGTCTTCGGCCTCATCGAACGCATCCGCCAGAACTCGGTGCGCTTTCGCCGCGACGACGACATCGCCGCGCGCCGCGAACTCGAGGAGATCCTCGACGCTCTGTCGCGCGAGCAGACCATCCAGGTCGTGCGCGCCTTCAGCTACTTCTCGCACCTCGCCAACATCGCCGAGGACCAGCACCACATCCGGCGCTCGCGCGCGCACCTGATCGCCGGCTCGGCCGCGCGCGAGGGCAGCCTGGCCCATGCGATCGATCAGGCGCTGGCCGGTAACGGCGCGAACGCCGGTGATCTCGCCACATTCTTCGACACCGCCCTGGTCTCGCCGGTGCTGACCGCCCATCCGACCGAGGTGCAGAGAAAGAGCATCCTCAACTGCGAGACGGTGATCGCCCGCCTGCTCGACGAGCGCGACCGCATGCAGCTCACCCCCGAGGAGGAGGCCGCCAATCACGAGGCGCTGCGCCGCGCCGTGTTGACGCTGTGGCAGACGCGCATGCTGCGCACCGCCAAGCTGTCGGTGATCGACGAGGTCAACAACGGCCTGTCTTATTTCGAGACCACCTTCCTGCGCGAGCTGCCGCGCCTCTATGCGAGCCTCGAGGACCGTCTCGCTGCAGCCGATCCGGCGCTCGGCACGCCCGAACTGGCCGCCTTCCTGCAGGTCGGCAACTGGATCGGCGGTGACCGCGACGGCAACCCCTTCGTGACTGCCGAGGTGCTCGACAAGGCGCTCGCCATGCAATGCGCGGTGGCGCTCGGCTACTATCTCGACGAGTTGCACATCCTCGGCTCGCAGCTCTCGCTCGGCCTCGGCCTGGTATCGGCCTCGGACGCGCTGCTCGCGCTCGCAGCGCACTCGCCCGATCGCTCGCCGCACCGCAGCGACGAGCCCTACCGGCGTGCGATCTCGGGCATCTACGCCCGCCTCGCCGCCACCTATCGCGTGCTGCTCGGCCACGACCCGGTGCGGCATGCGGTCGCCGACGCCGCCCCCTATGCCGATGCCGGCGCCCTCGCCAACGATCTCGACACCCTGCATCGCTCGCTTGCCGCCAATGGTTCCGCCGCACTCACCCGCGGCCGCTTGCGCCACCTGCGGCGCGCAGTCAGGGTGTTCGGCTTTCACCTCGCGCCGCTCGACCTGCGCCAGAACTCGGACGTGCATGAGCGCGTGGTCGCCGAGTTGCTCGAAGTCGCCCGCCCCGGCAGCGCCTACTCCACGCTCGACGAGGAGGCGCGCTGTGCGCTGCTGCTCGAGGAGCTCGCCACCGCGCGCCCGCTCGCCTCGCCCCACGTGCGCTATTCGGACGAGAGCGAGGGCGAGCTGGCGATCTTCCGCACCGCCCGTCACGCACACCTGCGCTACGGCAACGCGGCGATCCGCAACTGCATCATCTCCAAAACCGACGATGTCTCCGACCTGCTCGAACTCGCCGTGCTGCTCAAGGAGGCCGGCCTCCTGCGCCCGCTCGAGAACGCCCTCGACGTCAACATCGTGCCGCTGTTCGAGACCATCGGCGACCTGGAAAACGCCGCCGGGGTCATGGCACGCATCTTCTCCCTGCCCACCTACCGCAGCCTGCTCGAATCCCGTGCCCACACCCAGGAGGTGATGCTCGGCTATTCCGACAGCAACAAGGATGGCGGCTTCCTCACCTCGGGCTGGGCGCTTTACAAGGCCGAAGGCGAACTCGTCGCCACCTTCGCCCGCCACGGCGTGCGCCTGCGCCTGTTCCACGGTCGCGGCGGCTCGGTCGGCCGCGGCGGCGGGCCGAGCTACCAGGCCATCCTCGCCCAGCCCGAGGGCGCGGTGCAAGGGCAGATCCGCCTTACCGAACAGGGCGAAGTGATCGGCGCCAAGTACGGCAACCCCGAAGTCGGGCGGCGCAACCTCGAGGTCCTGGTCGCCGCCACGCTCGAGACCAGCCTGCGCCCGGCCAGCGCGAGCCCCACCCCGCAAGCCTTCCTCGACGCCATGCAAGCGCTCTCGGACGCGGCCTTCGCCGCCTACCGCGGTCTGGTCTACGAGACCGAGGGTTTCGAGCGCTACTTCTGGGAGTCGACCGTGATCAGCGAGATCGCGGCGCTCAACATCGGCTCGCGCCCGGCCTCGCGCAAGAAAAGCACCGCGATCGAGGACCTGCGCGCGATTCCATGGGTGTTCTCGTGGTCGCAATGCCGGGTGATGCTGCCGGGCTGGTACGGCTTTGGCAGCGCAGTGCGCGCCTTCCTCGCCGCACGCCCGGACGACGGCCTCACCTTGCTGCAGCGCATGAACCGCGAGTGGCCCTTCTTCCAGACCCTGCTGTCGAACATGGACATGGTGCTGTCCAAGACCGACCTCGCGATCGCCAGCCGCTACGCCGCGCTGCTCAAGGACGTTGCCCTGCGCAATGCGATCTTCGCCCGCATCCGCGCCGAGCACCAAGCCACGCTCGACGCGGTGCTGCAGATCACCGGCCAGCACGAACTGCTCGACGGCAACCCGCTGCTCAAGCGCTCGATCCGCAACCGCTTCCCCTACCTCGACCCGCTCAACCACGTGCAGGTCGAGCTGCTGCGCCGCCATCGCGAATTCGAGGCGGGGGACGGCAACGACGCGCGCATCCGCATCGGCATCCACATCTCGATCAATGGCATCGCCGCGGGGCTGCGCAACAGCGGCTGAGCCCGCTTCACAAGCCGAGCGCCTGCCGCACCGCCGGCCACTGCCGCCGGCTCACCGGCAAGCGCTCGGGGACGCCGCGCAGCAGCACGTCCCAGTGCGCCTCGCCATCGTGCTCGCCGCCCCGCTCCACGCCCTGCACCGCGGCACGCGCCACCAGGCAGTTGCGATGCAGGCGAAGGAAGCGCTGCGGGAACTCATGCTCGATCTGCACCAGTGATTCGTCGAGCACGAATTCGCGCGCAGCGGTGCGGGCGGTGACGTACTTGAGTTCGGCGCGCAGGTAGAGCACCTCGGCGACCGGCACGAGCAGGATGCGGCCGCGCTCGGCGACGCTGAAATGAACGCGCTCGGCGCCTGCAAGGGCAGCGAGCGCAGCGTCCGACGGCAGCGGGCGACGCGCGCGCAAGCGCTCGAGTGCAGCCTCGAGGCGCTGCGCGCGCACCGGTTTGAGCAGGTAATCCACCGCAGCGAGCTCGAAAGCCTGCACCGCGTACTGATCGTAGGCGGTGACGAAGATCACCGCCGGCGGTGCCGGCAGGCGGGCGAGGTGGCGGGCAAGCTCGATGCCGTCCATCACCGGCATGCGGATGTCGGCGAACACCACGTCGGCACCAGCGTCCTCCAGCAAACGCAACGCCTCGACGCCGTTTGCGGCCATGCCCACGATCGCGCACGGCTGCGCGGCCGCAATGTCGCCGAAGAGGTCGCGCAAGCGGCTGCGCGCCGGCGCCTCGTCATCGACGATCAACACGCGCAAGGGCTCGCCCCCTGCGCACGGCTCGCGCGCTGCGCTCATCGTGTCTCCGTATCGAAGGGCAGGCGGATCCGCACCCGGTAGCGCCCGCCCGACTCGTCGATCTCCAGCCTGGCCTCGAGATCATGGAACAGCATTAGCCGCTCGCGGATATTGTCCAGCGCGAGGCGGTTGCCGGCATGGTGCGTGCCGGTCGGGGAAACCGGGTTGTCGACCTCGATCCGCAACTCGGCGCCTCGGCGGGCGATGCGCACCACCACCTCGCCCGCATCGGCCGCGGGCTCGATGCCGTGGTACACGGCATTCTCGAGCAGGGGCTGGAGCATCAGCGAGGGCACGCGGGCACGCAGCAGCGCTTCACGCGCGCCGTCGTCGTCGACCGCAGCGCCGGCAAACACCCAGCGCACGGCAAGGCGTTCGCCGAGACGCAGGCGCTCCAGGTCGACGTAGCGTTCGGCGAGTTCGACCTCCTCGGCGAGCGACACCCGCTCCCGCCCATCCTGCATCAGCGCGCGAAACAGGTCGGCGAGTTCTTCGAGCGCGCGCTCCGCGCGCCGCGGCTCGGAGCGGATCACGCCGAGCACGCCGTTGAGGCTGTTGAAGAAGAAATGCGGGCGAATGCGCGCGGTCAGCGCCATCAGCCGCGCCTCGGCAAGCGCAGGGGAGAGGCGCCGACTGCGCCAGTCGAAGTAGGCGAGGCACAGCGCGGTGGCCAGCCAGGCCCAGCCCAGCGGGCGCGCCAGCGCGGCGGTGGAAGGCGCAGCCAGCCACTCGCCCGCCACCGTGGCAAACGTCACCACCCCGAACACCGCGGCCTGTGCCGGCAGCGGCGACAGCCCGCGCATCGCGGGTGCGCCGAGGTAGAGCACCACCACCACCACCAGCAGCGCAAACTCCACCCGCCCGGCCATCAGCGCAAACTCGCCAGCAAGCCGGGGCAGCTCGTCCACGCGGATCGCGACGGTCAGCAGCGCAAGCAGATTCACTGCCAGCAGCACGCGCAGGATCACGCCCAGGTTGCGGAAGTCCGGCAAGCCGGACGCGGCGGGTCCGGCGGGCTTTTGCATTATACTTTCGACCATTCAACGCGTCGCCAGGGCGGCGCCATCTCCCGTGCCGGGCCGGCAGTTGCACGCCGGCCGCTTCGTTTTTCACGCCCCCATTATGACAGACACCACGACCTCCGCCGCCGGCGCCCCCGCATCCTCAGACACCCCTGCCAAGGCCTGGTCCGGACGCTTCTCCGAGCCCGTCTCCGAGCTCGTCAAGCGCTATACCGCCTCGGTGTTTTTCGATCAGCGCATGGCGGCACAGGACATCCGCGGCTCGCTGGCGCACGCGAGGATGCTGGCCAGGCAGGGCATCATCGGCGCCCAGGACCTCGCCGACATCGAGCGCGGCATGGCCCAGGTCGCGACCGAGATCGAGCGTGGCGAGTTCATGTGGAACCTCGACGACGAGGACGTCCACCTCAACATCGAGAAGCGCCTCACCGCGCTCGTCGGCGACGCCGGCAAGCGCCTGCACACCGGGCGCAGCCGCAACGACCAGGTCGCCACCGACATCCGCCTGTGGCTGCGTGACGCGATCGACCAGATCCTCGCGCTGATCGCCGACTTCCAGCGCAAGCTGCTCGACGTCGCCGAGGCCAACGCCGACACCCCAATGCCCGGCTTCACCCACCTGCAGGTCGCCCAGCCGGTGACTTTCGGCCACCACCTGATGGCCTATTACGAGATGAGCCGACGCGACGCTGAGCGCTTTGCCGACTGCCGCCGTCGCGTCAACCGCCTGCCGCTCGGCGCGGCTGCGCTCGCCGGCACCAGCTACCCGATCGACCGCGAGTTCGTCGCTTCCGAGCTCGGCTTCGACGAGGTCTGCTTCAACTCGCTGGATGCGGTCAGCGATCGCGACTTCGCGATCGAGTTCTGCGCCGCCAGTGCGCTGCTGATGACCCACCTGTCACGCCTGTCCGAGGAGCTGATCCTGTGGATGAGCCCGCGCGTGGGCTTCATCGACCTCGCCGACCGTTTCTGCACCGGCAGCTCGATCATGCCGCAGAAGAAGAACCCCGACGTGCCCGAGCTGGTGCGCGGCAAGACCGGCCGCGTCAATGGCAGCCTGATCGCGCTGCTGACCCTGATGAAAGGCCAGCCGCTCGCCTACAACAAGGACAACCAGGAAGACAAGGAGCCGCTGTTCGACACCGCCGACACGGTGATCGACACGCTGCGCATCTACGCCGACATGATCACCGGCATCAAGGTCAAGGCCGCGGCCATGCGCGGCGCGCTCAGCCAGGGCTACGCCACCGCCACCGACCTCGCCGACTACCTGGTCAAGAAGGGCCTGCCCTTCCGCGACGCGCACGAGGCGGTGGCGCTCGCAGTGCGTGCCGCTGACGTCAAGGGCTGCGACCTGCCGCAGTTTTCGCTCGACGAGCTGCGCATCGCCATGGCCCACGTGCCGGGCGCGGCCGAGCGCCTCGGCGACGACGTGTTCGGCGTGCTGACGGTCGAAGGTTCGCTCGCCTCGCGCAAGCACATCGGCGGCACCGCGCCCGAGCAGGTGCGCGCCGCGGTGGCCCGCGCCCGCGCCCGCCTGGTCTGAGCCTGGCCGGGCAGGCGCGACCATGGCCGCCGTAGCGGTGGAGCGCATCGGCAAGTACGAAGTGCGCCGCCCGATCGGCGTGGGCGCCACCAGCACGGTGCACCTCGCCTGGGACCCCTTCCGCCGCACCGAGGTCGCGATCAAGCGCCTGCGCCACGAGATCCTCGCCGATCCCAAGCGCGGGCGCCTGCTGCGCCAGCTCTTCCTCAACGAAGCCGCCTTCGCCGGCAAGCTGACCCACCCGCACATCGTGCGCATCCACGATGCGCTAGTCACCGACGAGGACGCCTGGCTGGTCATGGACCACGTCCCGGGCGGCACCCTCGAGGACATCGCCAGCCCGGCGACGCTGGCGCCCTTCGAGCGCGTCATCGAGATCGTCTTCAAGGCCAGCCGCGCGCTCGACTACGCCTTCCACCAGGGCGTCACTCACCGCGACATCAAACCGGCCAACATCCTGCTGATGGCGCCCGGGAGCAGCGACATCCGCATCTCGGACTTCGGCGCCGCGCTCCACACAGCGCGCGAAACCACACAGATCGCCGGCGTCGGCTCGCCTGCCTACATGTCACCGCAGCAGGTGCGCGAGGTGCCGCTCGACCACCGCACCGACATCTATTCGCTCGGCGTGGTGATGTTCCAGCTCCTCACCGGCCACTTGCCCTTCGAGCAGGAAAACAGCTACAGCCTGCTCTACAGCATCACCCACGACACCCCGCCACCGCCCTCCGAGCTGCGCCCCGATGTCCCGGAGGCGCTGGACGCGATCGTGCGCCGCGCCACCGAGGGTGATATCGAGCACCGCTACCAGAGCTGGAGCGAGTTCTCGCACGACCTCGCACTCGCCTTCCGCAACCGCAGCCTGGCCGTTTCGGTCGAGCGCATCGGCGACACCGGCAAGTTCCAGGCGCTGCGCGCGATGCGTTTCTTCCGCCGCTTCGCCGACGCCGAGCTGTGGGAGGTGATCGGCCTGTCGCGCTTCGAGCGCGCCAGTACGGGCACCGTGATCATCAAGGAGGGCGAGCGTGGCGACGCGATCTGCTTCGTGCTCGAAGGCGAGGTGCGGGTCAGCAAGCACGGACGCCTGCTCGAGGTGCTCAACCCAGGCGACTGCTTCGGCGAGATCGCGGTTTTTTCCACCGTTGCCGGGGTGCGCTCGGCCTCGGTCGAAGCCGCCGCCGACACGGCGCTCGTCAGCATCCGCGCGCGCGCCCTCGAACGTGCCAGCGAAATCCTGCGCATGCATTTCTACCAGGCCTTTCTCGAGGTGCTGGCGACCCGCCTGTCGCAAGCCAGCGCCCGCATCGCGAACCTATGACGCCTGCGCCCCCGCCCCCCGCTCTTCCCGCGCTTCCCGCCGTCGAGGACGCCCTGCGCGCCCGACTCGGCACCCGCGTGCGCATCACCGCCTCACAGCCGGCAAGGGGTGGCGACATTCACACTGCGCTGTGCATCGACACCGCCGAGGGCACGCGCTTCTTCGTCAAGCTCGCCGCAGCCGCGCAGTTGCCGATGTTCGAGGCCGAGGCCGACGGCCTTGCCGCGATCGCCGCCAGCGCCAGCCTGCGCACGCCTGCGGTGATCGCCTGCGGCGCGTCCGAAGGGCATGCCTTCCTGATCCTCGAGCACCTGGACCTGCGCCCGCTCCAGTCAGCCGCCGACGGCGCACGCTTCGCCGAAGCGCTGGTCGCCCTGCACCGCGACATCGACGAGCACTTCGGCTGGACGCGCGACAACTTCATCGGCCGCACGCCGCAAGCCAACGACCCGCGTGACAACTGGGCGCGCTTCGTCGTCGAGCAGCGCCTGCGTCCGCAGTTCGCGCTCGCGCGCAACCAAGGCGCCGACAACGCCCTGCTGCGCCAGGGCGAGTCCCTGTTCGAGCGTGTCCCGGCGCTTTTCCTCGACTACCGCCCGCAGCCCAGCCTGCTCCATGGCGACCTCTGGCACGGCAACGCCGCGCTGCTGGCCGATGGCACGCCGGTCGTGTTCGACCCCGCTGTCCATCGCGGCGACCGCGAAGCCGATCTCGCGATGAGCGAGCTCTTCGGCGGCTTCCCCTCCACCTTCTACGCCGCCTACCGCAAGGCCTGGCCGCTGCACGAGGACTATGAGCAGCGCAAGCAGCTGTACAGCCTGTACCACGTGCTCAACCACCTGAACTTGTTCGGCAGAGCCTACCTGCGCGAGGCGCTGCGGCTGGCGACACGACTGAACGAGACGCTGGGGCGAAAGCGGGAGTGAGGTCGCCCGCACGCCGTGTCAAGCGTCGGTTTTTTTTACATCGCGGTTTTTTAGGTGGCGGGTCCGATAAATCACCTCTTTCAAATCATGGCCTTGCACCTTTGACGTATAGCGGGCGTGATTTTTGCTACAGTTGACAGCAAGATGATCCGACGGCGATCCGCCGATGGATATAATTCTGGCAACAGCCAGCGATACGAGAGGTTCATGATGGACGCAACCCGAAACGACGAGACGGTGGAGCGACGCCGGCGCGTCCTCAAGGGCGCCGTCGGCGCGTCGACCGTCCTCACGCTCGGCTATGGTGGCAACGTGGCCGCGGCTTCGCTGGGGTGCGTCAACAAGGCGTATCTCGAGAGCACCCCTCCGGGTGGAGCATCCCAGTTCCTGACCACCGATCCGGGCACCACGACGACCGACGCCAATTGGGCGTGGAGCAAGGTGGAGGTCTGGCGTTGCTCGGCACCCACCAGCACGGGGGCGACCACCGAGTTCGACGGATTCTCGCTCGACGGCAATTCGACCTGGTACGCGGTACCAGCTGCAGTGGGCCTGGAACCAACGAAGGTCGATGGTGCGAGCAAGATCAGCGACCAGTCCGGTTATCCGAGATCTGCCTGGGTGCTGGCCTATTTCGACGAGAGCGGCAACCTTGTCGGCCGTTACCCCGACATCAGCGCGCGCACCTCGCAAAGAGTCCCGCTCGAGGGCTCCTGCCTCGCGTCGGTGAATCCCAACGCCACCACAGGCTTCACCTTCGGCGGCTGAGCGCGAATGCGCCCATCATCGCCCATGGGGCCTGTCGTCTGGATGGAACGCTACTGCCCGTCACTCGACGGGCAGTTTGTTTTTCTCGACCCCTTGTGGTGGGACACCCACCTGTTGAGCGCTGGCGCGGTGACCGTGCTGCGCGAGGCGGCGGCAGCGATCGAGGACGGCAGCTTCGACGCCTTCCAGGCCGACATCCGAGCGGCGGGCGGCTGGCCGGCCGGCCTCGAGCGCCTCGCGCACGCGCTGGCCATCCTGGCGAACGACGCTGCCGCGCCCGCGGAGCCGACATGAGCACGCGCTGCCGGCAGCGCACGATCGACCTGGGTGCGGCGCGCGTTGCGGTGAGTTCGACAATCGCCAGCTTCAACGCGCAACTCGATTTCATCTACCGGGATCAGGATCTCGGGCCTGGTAGCGCGGATTTCGTCGATCTGCGCGTTGCGCTACGTCCGGGGTCCCCCTGGCGACGGTGGAGGCCGCAGGTCACCCTGTGGTCCGAGGCCACCCGGCCGTTCGAGCCCTACCCGTTGCAGAGCGCCCTGCCCCTGTTCGAGTGGGGCAGCAACTGGCTGCTGGTGCAGCGGCTCAATGCCTACCTGCTGCTGCACGCGGGAGTGGTCGCGCGCGCGGACCGGGCCTTGATCCTGCCCGCGGCGCCGGGCTCGGGCAAGAGCACCCTTGCCTGCGCCTTGAACCTCGCCGGCTGGCGCTTTCTGTCCGACGAGTTCGGCGTCGTCGATCCCGCAACCGGTGCGATGCTTCCCCTGCTCAAGCCCGCCGCACTCAAGAACCGCTCGATCGAGCTCATCGGCGGGCACGCCGGCGCGGTGCTCGGGCCGACGTTCCCCGGGACGCGCAAGGGTGATGTCGCGCACTTCGTGCCCGACCGCGACAGCGTCGCGGCGCGCCACCAGCCCGCACGTGCGGCGATGGTGGTGTTCCCGCGCTATCGCGACGGCGCGCCCCTGCGCTGCTCGCCGCTGACGAAGGCCGAGGCCGCACTGCGGCTCGGCCTCAACAGCTTCAACTACCGCAAGCTCGGCCCGGTGGGCTTCGACACCGTCGTCCGTCTGGTGCAGACCGCCCCGGCCTGGGAGATCGAATACGGCACGCTCGCCGACGCCCTGCCCTGCATCGAGCGACTCTTCGGTGAAGCCCCTTGATGACTCCGCAACCGAGCGCCGAGTGTGCGCTGCTGCTGCGCGGACTGCGCGAACCGCTGCAGATTGGCGGCCCGCAGTGGGACCGCGTGCTGCGCCTGGCGCGCATGACCGGTCTGCACGGCCGACTCGCCGCCGCTAACCTGGACAGCCCTGCGCTCCCCGATGCGGTACGCCGTCACCTGTTGTCGGCGGCACGCATGTCGGCCTTCAGCGCACGGATGCTGGATGCGGAGATACGTGCCGTTGCGCCGCTGTGCACGGCGGAATTCCCCGTCATCGCGCTCAAGGGCGGCGCTTACGCCCTGCAGGGCCTCGCCTTCGCGCACGGCCGCTTCGTCTCCGACATCGACCTGCTCGTGCCCGCTGCCGCCCTGCGCACGATGGAGCACGCACTGCAGCGCGCAGGCTGGGCGGCGGCGCGCCTTGATCCCTACGACGAGCGCT
This sequence comes from Thauera sp., assembly GCA_023150215.1. Taxonomy (GTDB): domain Bacteria; phylum Pseudomonadota; class Gammaproteobacteria; order Burkholderiales; family Rhodocyclaceae; genus Thauera. The sequence continues at coordinate 21,018 of JAKLLJ010000002.1, forward strand.
ACTACCGCGACTGGAGCCACGAAACACCGCCGATGCGCTTTCCCGGCCATGTACTCGAACTGGACCTGCATCATGCGATCACGCCGGTCACCGGCCGCCTGCACTTCGATCCCGCCCCCCTGTTCGAGGCGAGCGTGGCGGTGCCGGGCAGCCCCTTCAGGGTGCTGGCCCCGGAAGATCAGCTCCTGCACGCCTGCGTGCATTGTTTCCAGGACGGCGACCTCGCCCTGCGCCTGCGTGAAATCGCCGACATCGACGGTTTGCTGCACAGCTTTGCGGAACGACCGGGGTTCTGGCCACGGCTCGGCGAGCGCGCGCACCAGCTTGGGCTCGGCCATGCGTTGTGGTTCGGGCTGCATTACGCCCGCGCATGGACGCATGCCCCGGTGCCTGCGGACGTACTCGCCAGCCTGCCCGCCCCCACGGGCCCCGCCGCATGGCTGATGGCGCACTGCACCCCCCTGGCGATGCTGCCCTCGGACCCGGATCATCCGCCTTCGTTTGCGGTCAGGCTGGCACGCCTGGCGATGCTCGCGCGCTACCACCTGCGGCGCATGCCGCCCCACCTGTTGCTTCCGCACCTGACGCGCAAGGCGATGCTGCGACTGCGCGCCCGTCATGGCCGCGGCGAAGGCGAAAACGACGAAGGCCAGCCCTGATCGGGACCGGCCTTCGTCGGTGCTGCGGCAACGCTCGTGCGACTTCAGCCTTCGCTGACCGCTCCGGCATCCTTGAGCATCTGCAGCAGCTCGCCGCTTTCGTACATCTCGCGCATGATGTCGCTGCCACCGACGAACTCGCCCTTGACGTAGAGCTGCGGGATGGTCGGCCAGTTGGAGAAGTCCTTGATGCCCTGGCGGATGTCGTTGTCGGCGAGCACATTGACCGCGAGCACCTCGCGCACGCCACAGCCCTTGAGAATCTGCACCGCGGTGGACGAGAAGCCGCACTGCGGGAACTGCGGCGTGCCCTTCATGTACAGCACCACGTCGTTGTTGGTGACCTGCTCGCGAATGACGTCCTGGATGTCCATTGTCTGGGAACCTGAAAAGTTGAGTTAAACACTCGGGAATAATAGGGGCTGTGCGGCGCCAGCGTCAACAAGCGCACGATGTTGCGGTTAACTCAGCGCTGGCCACGACCCAGCCAGCGCCCGCCCGTGACACGCTCGATACCGGCGAGGTCGGTCCACGACGCGATCGCGGCAAAGCCGGCGTCGGCAAGCAGGCTGCGCACCGCGACCGCCTGGTCGTAGCCGTGCTCGAGGAACAGCCAGCCGCCATTGAGCAGCCGCGCCGGCGCGCCGGCGACGATCTCGGCGAGATCGTCCAGCCCGCGCACCCCGGCGGCGAGCGCGCCGCGCGGCTCGAAGCGCACATCGCCCTGCTCCAGATGCGGGTCGGCTGCGGCGATATAGGGCGGGTTGGCCACGATCAGCTCGAAATGCTCCTCGCCGAGCGCCGAAAACCAGTCGCTCTGCACGAAGGACACGCTCGCCCGCAGCTTCGCCGCATTGGCCATCGCGACCCAAAGCGCCTCGCGCGAGCGGTCGAGCGCGATCACCTCGGGCGCATCCATCTCCAGCGCCAGCGTCACCGCGAGCGCACCGCTGCCGGTGCCCATGTCGAGCACGCGCACCGTGCGCCGACCGGCAAAATGAGCGAGCGCGAGCTCGACCAGGAGCTCGGTCTCGGGGCGCGGGATCAGCACCACCGGCGTGACCATGAACTCGCGGCCGTAGAACTCGCGCGTCCCGGTCAGATAGGCCACCGGCTCGCCGGCCGTGCGGCGCTCGACCAGCGCGCAGAATTCCGCCCACTCCTCGGCGGCGAGCTTCTGTTCCGGCCACGCCACCAGGCGCGAGGCCGGACACTGCAGCACATGGCGCAGCAGCACGCGCGCATCCATCAGGTCGATACGCGCGCGCGCCCAGGCGAGCGCAGCGGCAATATCGACCTCGCCCGCGGGCGTCTGGGGGTGAGCGTTCATCACTCGTCCGCCAGTGCCGCGAGGAGGCTGGCCTGGTGCTCGAGGGTGAGCGCATCGACGATCTCGTCGAGCTCGCCCTGCATCACCGCATCGATCTTGTACAAGGTCAGGTTGATGCGGTGATCGGTGACACGTCCCTGCGGGAAGTTGTAGGTGCGGATGCGCTCGGAGCGGTCGCCGCTGCCGACCAGGCTCTTGCGCTGCGCGGCTTCGGCGCTCCGCTGCGCGCGCACCTTCGCGTCGTGCAGGCGCGCGGCGAGCACCGCCATCGCCTGCGCCTTGTTGCGGTGCTGCGAGCGGTCGTCCTGGCACTCGACGACGATGCCGGTGGGCAAGTGGGTGATGCGCACCGCGGAGTCGGTCTTGTTGATGTGCTGCCCGCCCGCGCCCGAGGCGCGGAAGGTGTCGATGCGCAGATCCGCGGGGTTGATGTCCACCATCTCGACCTCGTCGGCCTCGGGCAGCACTGCGACGGTGCACGCGGAGGTATGGATGCGGCCCTGGGTCTCGGTGACCGGGATGCGCTGCACGCGGTGACCGCCGGACTCGAACTTGAGCTTCGAGTAGGCGCCGTTGCCGACCACGCGCGCGATCACTTCCTTGTAGCCGCCGAGGTCGGACTCGCTCGCCGACACGATCTCCACCTTCCAGCGCTGGCGCTCGGCATAGCGGCTGTACATGCGCAGCAGGTCGCCGGCGAACAGCGCCGCCTCGTCACCGCCCGTGCCGGCACGGATCTCGAGGAAGAGGTTGCGTGCGTCGTTGGGGTCGCGCGGCAGCAGGGCGCGCTGCAGCTCGGCTTCGAGCTCGGCGATGCGGGCCTCGCCGGCGGCGAGCTCGAGTTCGCCGAGCTCGCGCATCTCGACGTCGGCGAGCAGCTCGCGCGCAGTGGCGCAGTCGGCCTCGGCCTGGCGATAGCCATGGTAGAGGAGCACCACCGGCTCGATCTCGGCGCGCTCGCGCGACAGGTCGCGGAACGCGTTCATGTCGCGCGCACCCTCCTCCGCGGCGAGCGCGCGGTCGAGCTCTTCGAGCCGGCTGGCGAGATGTTCGAGTTTGTCGCGGATGCTCTGCTTCATGGCGGGGGACGGACGCGCGCGCCACCGTCGTGGCGGCACACGCGCAAGGCCGTGCGGCTAGTGGTGGTCGCGGGACAGGCTGAAGAGTTCGCGCACCACGCGGCCGGCTTCGGCCTTGTGTTCGCCTTCGGCCTGATTGAGGAAGCGGGTGGGACCGTGCATCAGCTTGTTGGTGAGGCCGTGCGACAGCGCCTCGAGTACACGCTGCGGGTCCTCGCCCTTGGCGAGCAGGCGCATGGCGCGCTCGAGTTCGGCCTGGCGCAGGCTCTCGGCGTGCTCGCGCAGCGAGCGGATCACCGGCACTGCATCGCGCGCCGACATCCAGTGCAGAAAACCATCGACCCGGCTGGCGATGATCTGCTCGGCCTCGATCACCGCCTGCTGGCGCGACTCCATGCCGGCCTCGACGACCTGGGCGAGATCATCGACGGTGTACAGGAAGATGTCGTCGAGCTCGGAAATCTCGGCTTCAATGTCGCGCGGCACGGCGAGATCGACCATCACCATCGGGCGGTGGCGGCGCGCCTTGACCGCGCGCTCGACCATGCCCAGGCCCACGATCGGCAAAGGTGCGGCCGTACAGGACACCACCACGTCGAAGCGCGGCAGCGCCTCACCGATCTGATCGATGCGCATCGTGCTGGCGCCGAAGCGGTCGGCCAGCGCCTTGGCACGCTCCTCGGTGCGGTTGGCCACTGTCATCGACTTCGGCTTCGCCCCGCCGAAGTGGGCGGCACAGAGCTCGATCATCTCGCCCGCGCCGATGAACAGCACGTGCTGGTCGGAGACGCGCTCGAAGATGCGCTCGGCCAGATGCACCGCCGCCGCCGCCATCGACACCGTGTTGGCGCCGATCGCGGTAGTGGAGCGCACTTCCTTGGCGACCGCGAAGGTGTTCTGGAACAGCTTGTGCAGCAGCACGCCCAGGGTGCCCGCCTCCTCGGCGTGGCGTGCGGCGTCCTTGACCTGGCCGAGGATCTGCGGCTCGCCGATGACCATGGAATCGAGCCCGCTCGCCACCCGGAAGACGTGGCGGATCGCGTCGCGCTGCGGGTAGGAATACAGGTAAGGCGAGACCTCGGTGAGCGCGAGGCGATGGAAGCGCGCGAGCCAGTCGGCGGCATGCTGCGGCTGTTCGGCGGCGAAGTAGAGCTCGGTGCGGTTGCAGGTCGACAGGATCGCCGCCTCGCGCACCGAGTCCGCGTGCGCCAGATCGTGCAGGGCCTGAACCAGCCGCTCAGGCTGGAACGCAACGCGTTCGCGGATGGCGAGCGGTGCGGTGTGGTGGTTCAGGCCAAGGGCGAAAAGTTGCATGGGGACAAGGAGAGGTCGGACCGAGCCGGATTATAACACCACGCCTGAGCCCCAAAATTGAGCCGAATCAGCCACTTCTGACCAAGATCGGGCACCGCAAAGCAAATGGGCCGGCACCAGGCCGACCCATTTTTGTTCTGGTGGCCAGTCGCGGAATCGAACCACGGACACGCGGATTTTCAATCCGCTGCTCTACCAACTGAGCTAACTGGCCAACGAGGACCGCATTATAGCTGCACACGATGCCGTGTCAAACAGTTTTTCAGAGTCATTGCACCAAGCGCACGCAGACAGAAATTCGCGGCTTCCGCCGCTCCTACCCAAAACCGCCAACCCAGCCCCCTGCAGGAGCAGCGGAAGCCGCGAACCCCGGAACCACCACGCTCCGCCCCCTGTAGGAGCGGCGGAAGCCGCGAACCCAAGCCCCCCACAAGATCCAGCACCCTGTAGGAACGGCGGAAGCCGCGAACCCGGAAACCGTCACGATCCAGCAACCCGCGCACGGCCAGCACGAGCCCCCCAAGATCATCCGCACGCTCGCCCTTCAATTGCCCTCAACTGCTTGCGCAATCGATCGCGAACGCGCAACACGCATCACCCCAGCGCGTCGTGATCGCCCTGCACTCGTCGCGGCGGCTGCAGGTGGCTGCGCGGGAACACCACGCGCGCCAAGGTGCCCTTGCCCGCCGGATTGGCGTCCAAGGTGACGGTGCCGCGGTGCAGTTCGGCGATCTCGCGCACGATCGGCAGGCCGAGACCGGAGCCATCGACGCCGCTGCCGAGCACACGGTAGAAGCGCTCGAAGACACGCTCGCGGTCGGCGTCGGGGATGCCGGGACCGTTGTCCTCGACCTCGAACACCGGCGAGCCGGCGTAGCGCGTGCGCGCGGTGACGCTGCCACCGCGCGGGGTGTACTTGATCGCGTTGTCGACCAGGTTCTTGAGCATCTCGCGCAGCAGCACCGTGTTGCCCTCCACGCGCAGGGTCTGGTCGCCCGCTTCGACGCCGAGGTCGATGCGCTTGGCCTGCGCGCGCGGATAGAGCTCCAGCGCGACCTCGCGCACAATCGCATCCAGGTCGACCGTCTCCACCGCGTAGAGCTTCTCGAAGCTCGCCTCAGCACGGGCGAGCGAGAGCAACTGGTTGATCAGGTGGGCGGCGCGATCGGTGCTCTCGGCGATACGGGTTAGCGACTCGCGCAGCTGGTCGGGATCGGTCTCGTGCATGGCAAGGTCGGTCTGCATCTTGAGCCCGGTCAGCGGCGTGCGCATCTGATGCGCGGCGTCGGCGATGAAGCGCTGCTGCGCCTGCAGGTTCTCCTCCAGGCGCGCCATCATGTCGTTGTAGGCGATGATCAGCGGGCGGACCTCCTCGGGCACGCTGGAGGGTTCGACGGGCGACAGGTCGGTGGGGCGGCGGCGGCGGATCAGGCTCTGCAGGCGGTTGAGCGGCGCGATGCCGCGACTCAGACCCACCCACACCAGCACCACCGCGAGCGGGATGATCGCGAACTGCGGCAGCAGCACCCCGGTGACCACGCGCGAGGCGAGGTCGGTGCGCTTGTTGCGCGTCTCCGCGACCTGCACGAGCACGAAACGATCGGCCTGCGCCGGGTCGGGGCGCACGAAGCGCCAAGCGATGCGCACCTCCTCGCCGTGGATCATCGCGTCGCGCAGCAGCACGTCCTCGCCATCGACCGCGGAGGAGGTCGGCATCGGCGGGATCTCGGCGTCGCCGCTGACCGTGACGCCATTGACGTCGGCCACCTGGTAGTAGACGACGTCGTCCTGGTCGGCGCGGAACAGCGCGCGCGGCGGCGCCGGAAAGCGCACCACCACCTGGCCGTCCTCGACCTCGACCAGGCGCGCGAGCGCGCGCACGCCGTCGGCGAGTGCGAGATCGTAGGGCTGGTTGGCGATGCTGTCGGCGACGTTGTGGGTGACGATGATCGAGATCGGCCACAGGAACAGCAGCGGCGCGAGCATCCAGTCGAGGATCTCGCCGAACAGCGAGTTCGGCGGCCCGGACTTGCGCGGCGGATTGGCGCCGCGCGGCGCGCGCTCAGGCCTGGACTTTCGCCGCAGGGGCAACATCGGGGTTTTCCAGGCAGTACCCCAGGCCACGCACGGTCACGATGCGTACGCCGCTGTCCTCAAGCTTCTTGCGCAAGCGATGGACGTAGACCTCGATGGCGTTGCTCGACACCTCCTCGCCCCACCCGCACAGGTGATCGACGAGCTGGTCCTTGCTGACCAGGCGACCGACGCGCAGCAGGAAGATCTCCAGCAGGCCGATCTCGCGCGCCGAGAGTTCGACCAGCTGGCCGCCGATCTTGACCACGCGGTCGGCCTGATCGTAGCTCAGCTGGCCGATCTCGATGCAGCGCGGCTGGCCAGTGCCGCGCCGGGTGAGCGCGCGCACGCGTGCTTCAAGCTCGGGCAGGGCGAAGGGCTTGGTGAGGTAGTCGTCGGCGCCGGCGTCAAGCCCGCGCACGCGGTCATCGACGCCGTCCTGCGCGGTGAGGATCAGCACCGGCTGGGCCGACTTGCGCGCGCGCAGGCGTTTGAGCACGTCGATGCCGTTCATGCGCGGCAGGCCGAGGTCGAGGATGAGCAGATCGTAGCCCTGCCCCACGAGTGCAGCGTCCGCCTCCACGCCGTCCGCCACGTGATCGACCGCGCAGCCGCCGCGCCGCAGGGCGCGACAGATGCCGTCGGCGATCACCGGATCGTCTTCCGCCAACAGGATACGCATAGCATTCCGGCTGTAAGTTGCTTGTAAGCGGAGGTTCAGAAAATGGCTCCGCTGTTCTCCTTTTGTTCGGTCTTCGGGGACGTGGCTGCTGCGCGCAGCGGCGTTCCGGGGAGTGCCCGCCCGCCTGGGCCGCGGCGCTCCCCACCGACTTTTAGCCCCCGAATATTGCCATTATCCCATGCTTCGCGCGGCTGCAGGCAGGCCCTTGGCCGCGCGCCATGCTGGCAACCCCGGACGCAAAAAGGCCCCGCAAGGGCACTGTCCCCTGCGAGGCCTTTCGCGCATTCAGCGGCCGGGAGGTCCGGCGAACCGCCCCTCCCGGGCAGGCAATTACATGCCCATGCCCATGCCGCCCATGCCACCCATGCCGCCCATGTCGGGCATGCCGCCAGCCGGCTTGTCTTCGGCCAGCTCGCCGACCATGCAGTCGGTGGTCAGCATCAGGCCGGCGACGGATGCGGCGTTCTGCAGTGCGGTGCGGGTGACCTTGGTCGGGTCCAGCACGCCCATCTCGACCATGTCGCCGTACTCGCCGGTGGCGGCGTTGAAGCCGTAGTTGCCCGAACCCTCGACGACCTTGTTCACCACCACGCTCGGCTCGTCACCGGCGTTGGCGACGATCTCGCGCAGCGGCTGCTCCATCGCGCGCAGCACGATCTTGATGCCGGCGTCCTGGTCATGATTGTCGCCCTTGAGCTCGCCGAGCGCGGCGCGAGCACGCAGCAGCGCAACGCCGCCGCCGGGGACGATGCCCTCTTCCACTGCAGCGCGGGTGGCGTGCAGGGCGTCCTCGACGCGGGCCTTCTTCTCCTTCATCTCGACTTCGGTGGCAGCACCGACCTTGATCACCGCAACACCGCCGGCCAGCTTGGCGACGCGCTCCTGCAGCTTCTCGCGGTCGTAGTCGGACGACGCTTCCTCGATCTGCACGCGGATCTGCTTGACTCGGGCTTCGATGCGCTCGGCCTGGCCGGCGCCGTCGATGATGATGGTGTTTTCCTTGCCGACTTCGATGCGGGCAGCCTGGCCGAGGTCGTCCAGCGTGGCCTTCTCGAGGGTCAGGCCGACTTCTTCGGCGATGACCTGGCCGCCGGTCAGGATGGCGATGTCTTCGAGCATGGCCTTGCGACGGTCGCCGAAGCCCGGGGCCTTGACGGCGCAGGTCTTGAGGATGCCGCGGATGTTGTTCACCACCAAGGTGGCGAGCGCTTCGCCTTCGACGTCTTCGGCGATGATCAGCAGCGGACGGCCCGACTTGGCGACCTGCTCGAGCACCGGCAGGAGGTCACGGATGTTCGAGATCTTCTTGTCGAACAGCAGCACGAAGGGCTGCTCGAGGATGGCGACCTGCTTGTCCGGGTTGTTGATGAAGTAGGGCGACAGGTAGCCGCGGTCGAACTGCATGCCCTCGACGACGTCGAGCTCGTTCTGCAGCGACTTGCCGTCCTCGACGGTGATCACGCCTTCCTTGCCGACCTTGTCCATGGCGCGGGCGATGATGTCGCCGATGTCCGCATCGGAGTTGGCCGAGATCGAGCCAACCTGGGCGATTTCCTTGTTGGTCGAGCACGGCTTCGACAGCTTCTTCAGCTCGTCGATGGTGGCGATGACGGCCTTGTCGATGCCGCGCTTGAGGTCCATCGGGTTCATGCCGGCGGCGACGTACTTCATGCCTTCGCGCACGATCGACTGGGCCAGCACGGTGGCGGTGGTGGTGCCATCACCGGCGATGTCCGAGGTCTTGGAAGCGACTTCCTTGACCATCTGCGCGCCCATGTTCTCAAACTTGTCCTTCAGTTCGATTTCCTTGGCGACGGAGACGCCGTCCTTGGTCACGGTCGGGGCGCCAAACGAGCGCTCGAGCACGACGTTGCGGCCCTTCGGGCCCAGGGTCACCTTGACCGCGTTGGCCAGGATGTTGATGCCAGCAACCATGCGCTCGCGCGCCGAATCACCAAACTTGACTTCTTTAGCAGCCATTCTTCAGAACTCCGGAATTGTTTCGATTAGCGTTGATTGGTGCGGGGGAGGCTCAGGCCTCGACCACGCCCATGATGTCTTCCTCGCGCATCACGAGGAGCTCGTCGCCTTCGACCTTCACGGTCTGGCCGGCGTACTTGCCGAACAGCACCTTGTCGCCCACCTTGACAGCCATCGGACGGACCTTGCCGTCGTCGAGGATCTTGCCATTGCCGACGGCCAGCACTTCGCCCTGATCGGGCTTCTCACCGGCGCTGTCGGGGATCACGATGCCGCTGGCGGTCTTGCGTTCGGCTTCCAGACGCTTGACGATCACGCGATCGTGCAGGGGACGAATCTTCATCGAGTTATCTCCTAACTGAGGTTCAACTGTTTAGGTTGATGACACATGCGGAACGAGCCCGCAAAAAAAGGGTCTGCGGTGAGTCGGGACGGGCTGCATCCCCGTCACTCCACGCCTGTTAGCACTCACCGCCAACGAGTGCTAATAATAGGGACGCGTTCCAGGGATTTCAAGTGCGCCATCTGTTAACTTTTTTCTTTGCCGTGCTGGTGCTTGGTGTCGCCACCCCGCACGCCGTCGCCACGGACATGCAATGGCGGGGCGCCGCCTTCGAGGGCGACCGCGCCAGCCTCGCTCGGCTCGCCGCCGCCGGCGCCCAGGTCGTGCGCGTCTATCGCCAGTCCGACGCCTGGGTGCTCGACGAGGCGCAGCGCCTGGGCCTCAAGGTGGTGATGGGGCTGTGGGTCGAACATCCGCGCCATGGCTTCGACTACACCGACGCGAAGGCCGTGCGGGCACAGGAAACGGCCTTGCTCGACTTCGTCGCCCGGCACCGCAAGCATCCCGCCTTGCTGGCGTGGGGCGTAGGCAACGAGGTCGAGACCGGTGCCGCCGACTCGCTGCCGCTGTGGCGCGAGATCGACCGCCTCGCCGGCCTGCTCAAGCGCCTCGACCCCGCGCATCCGACCCTGATGGTGGTGGCCGACACCGGCATGGACGCCTTCCGCACGCTGGCCGCGTGCTGCGCCAACATCGACCTGCTCGGCATCAATGTGTATGCGGGCGCGGTGTTCGACCTGCCGCAGCGCCTGCGCGAGGCCGGCATTACCAAGCCGGTGGTGGTCGCCGAGCTCGGCCCGCTCGGCCAGTGGCAGGCCGGGCGCAAGCCCTGGGGCGCACCGGTCGAGCTCACCAGCACCGAGAAGGCGCGCTTCTTCACCGCGGCGCTCGCCTTTCTGAGCAAGCAGCCGCAGATCCGCGGCGCCTTCCCCTTCCTGTGGGGCGCCAAGCAGGAACAGACCGCGACCTGGCACGGCCTGCTGCTCGCCGACGGCAGCGCCACCGCGATGAGCGACGCGCTCGCCGCCGCGTGGGGACGGCCGGCGGGGGCGCCAGCACCGGTGGTGCGCGGCATCGGCATCGGTGCCGACGAATTCGCCCCCGGCGCCGAAATCTCCGCCGGCATCGACGCCGTCGCCCATGACGGCAGCGCACTGAGCATCGAGTGGGCGGTGTTCGCCGAAGCGACCGACCTGCGCAAGGGCGGTGATGCCGAGGCAGCGCCAGCACGCATCGATGTGCGCATGCTGCATGCCGACGCGGCCGGCGTGCGCTTCGAGGCCCCCGCCCGGCGCGGCGCCTACCGTTTGTTCATCACTGCGCGCGACCGTGGCGGCAAGGCCGCGACCGCCAACCTGCCCTTCCTCGTGCGCTGACGCCGCGACGCGTTTCCCCGCAGGCAGATCGCACGCCACTTGTACGACACGACGACACGGTCAGAACGCGATCGCCACCCCGAAATGCAGGCGCAGGCTGCGCGCCTGATGGCCCCAGGCGAGATCGATCGCCAGCGGCCCGGCCGGGCTGCGCCAGCGCGCACCGAGGCCATAGCCGACGTGCAGGTCGAAGTCGTCGCGGGTGTCGGCCGCGTCGCCGGCGTCGACGAAGAAGGCCGCGCCCCACTGCGGCGCGAACCAGCGCACGTATTCGGCGCTCGCGGTGGCGAGATAGCGCCCGCCGACGGTGGCGTTGCCCTCGCTCACCCCCAGGCTCTGGTAATCGTAGCCGCGCACCGATTGCGCACCGCCCGTGCGGAACAGGAAGTCCTGCGGCACACCCTCGCGGCTGTCGGCGACGGTGACGCCGGCCTCACCGCGCAGGATGAACACGTCGGTGCCGCGCAGCGGCTGATAGCGTGCGAAGCGCGAATACACGCGCACGAAGTCCTGCTCGGAGAGCACTGCCTTGCTGCCGCCGCCGAGCTGGAACTCGAGCAGGTAACCGCTGGTGGGGTCGAGCAGGTCGTTGACCGCGCGCTTGACCCAGGTCCAGTTGGCGGTGAGCGTGTTGCTGGAGCGCGGTGCGGCGCCGTCGGGTTCGATGCGCTCGTGCTGCAGCCGCAGCGCGAGCTGGGTTTCGATGTCGCCGCGCAGCGTGGTGCGCGTGGCACCGAGGGCCTGGGAGTCGATCTTCAGGCCCTCGAGGTCGCTCGACTCGGCGAGCGCACCGAAGCTGTCGCGATCACGGCCGCGCGGCGGCAGGAAGACGTCGGCGAAGAGTGCTTGGCGACGCTGCTCGAGACGCAGCCCGGAGGAAAACGCCCAGCCGCGCTTGCGCAGGTTCGAGTCTCGATAGGCGAGCTCGACGCGCGCCCCGGTGTTGGTCGAATAACCTGCGCCGACGCCGGCGTAGCGCGGCAGCGCCTCGGTAACCTGCACCTGCACCGGCACCGAGGCGGACAGCGCAGGGTCGCGCTCGATGTCGACGATCACCGCACTGAAGTGCGGCGTGTTCTGCAGTTCGGTCTGGAAGGCGAGCAGTGCTTCGCGGTCGTAAGGCGCCCCGAGCTTCAGCTGACTGTAGCGCTCGACGAGATCGGCGGGCAGGTGCTCCAGCCCGCTCACTTCGAGCGGGCCAAGGTAGAAGGGCGGACCACTGTCGATGCGCACCCGCAGGCGCGCCTGCGCGCTGTCCGGATCGATCTCGGCGCGGCTGTCGGCGATGCGCGCCGCGGCGTAGCGCTGCGCACCCACCGCATCGAGCAGCGCCTGCTTGGCGCCATCCCAGTCCCCCTGGCGGAAGGGCTGACCCACCGGCAGGCGCCAGCCGGCACGCAGCAGCTCGAGATAGGACTCGCCGCCGGGGTCGGAGGTGGCGATCTCGCCGGTGAACAGGATCTCGACCGCACCGATCTCGGTGCGCGGCCCGGGATCGACCTGCAGCCGCCAGTTCTGCGCATCGCTACGGTCAAAACGCACGCTCGGCGCGAAGTAACCCTCGGTCGCGAGCAAGCCCGCGACCTCGCGACGCGCACGCCGGGTCATCGCCACGCGGTCGGCCGCCTGTTCGGGCAGCGTGCGCACCTCCTCTCGCAGCAGGCGCACGTGCTGTTCGAGCAGCGGGCGCACTGCATCGGGTGCTTCGAGACGCACCGTGAGCGCGTCCTGCGCCACCGCGCCGGCGGTCGCGACCAGCAGCGCGAGCGTCGCCAACGGGCGACGCAGGCGGGCGACAGCGCCCGTCCACACGCCGATCAGACCCCGTCGTGATAGCCCGCGACGCGTTCGACCTCGTCCTTCGAGCCGAGGATCACCGGCACGCGCTGGTGCAACTGGGTCGGCTTCAGGTCGAGGATGCGCTCGCGCCCGGTCGACGCCGCCCCACCGGCCTGCTCGACCAGCATCGCCATCGGATTGGCCTCGTACATCAGGCGCAGCTTGCCACCCTTGCTGCGGCACTTCTCATCCATCGGGTACATGAAGATGCCGCCACGGGTCAGGATGCGGTGCACGTCGGCCACCATCGAGGCCACCCAGCGCATGTTGTAGTCCTTGCCGAGCGGGCCTTCCTTGCCCTGCAGCATCTCGTCGACATAGCGCTTGACCGGTGCCTCCCAGAAGCGCGCATTGGAGGCGTTGATGGCGAACTCCCGGGTTTCGGCCGGTATGGTCATGAAGGGCTGGGTGTAGATGAAGCTGCCCATCTCGCGATCGAGCGTGAATCCATGGACGCCATTGCCCACCGTGAGCACGAACTGCGTCGACGGGCCGTACACCGCGTATCCGGCAGCGGCCTGCTCACGGCCCGCCTGCAGGAAGTCCTCCTCGGTGGGCTCGCGGTGGTCCGGCGAATGGCGCAGCACCGAGAAGATGGTGCCGACCGAGATGTTCACGTCGATGTTGGACGAGCCGTCGAGCGGGTCGAACAGCAGCAGGAAGCCGCCCTTGGGATAGTCGAAGGGAATCTGGCAGATCGTCTCGACCTCTTCCGAGGCCATCGCGGCGAGGTGGCCTCCCCATTCGTTGGCCTGCAGCAGGATCTCGTTGGCGATCACATCGAGCTTCTTCTGCGCTTCGCCCTGCACGTTGTCGGTGCCCGCCTCACCGAGCACACCGGCCAACGCGCCCTTGGAGACGTTGACGCTGATCGCCTTGACTGCGCGCGCGACGACTTCGATCAGCAGGCGAAGGTCGGCGGTGATGCGGCCGGCGCGCTGCTGCTCGATAAGGAACTGGGTAAGGGTGACTCGGCGCATGAATGGGCTCCGCAATGTGGAAGGGAACGGACAAGGGCGAATTATCGCGGTTCCCTGCAACGAGTGCACGCGGTAAACCCGCGGTGGCCTCATGCGCCGACGCGATCGCGGCGCCTGCTGGCGTGCCGAGGCGCTATCATCGACCCCCCTCACACCGCACGATCCACTCATGCACGTCATGGTTCTCGGCGCCGGCCTGTCCGGCGTCACGACCGCCTGGTACCTGACGCAGGCCGGTCTCCGCGTCAGCCTGCTCGACCGCCAGCCCGGGGCCGGTCTCGAGACCAGCTTCGCCAACGGCGGCCAGATCTCGATCAGCCACCCGGAGCCGTGGGCCAACCCCGGTGCGCCCGCGCAGATCCTGCGCTGGCTCGGTCGCCCGGATGCACCGCTGATGTTTCGCCCCAGCCGCGACCCGGCGCAGTGGAGGTGGGGCCTGCGCTTCCTGCTTGAATGCCTGCCGGCGCGCACCCATCGCAACACCGCGGCGATCGCAGCCCTCGCGGTGTGGAGCGGCCAGCAACTGCGCGCGCTGCGCGCGCAGCTCGGCCTGCAGTACGACCAGCTCGGCCGCGGCATCCTGCATTTGTTCTACACCCAGGCCGAGTACCTCAAGGCGCACGAGCGCGCCCGTGCGCTGCGCGCGTTCGGTATCGACGCCCGCGTGCTCGATCGGGTGCAATGCCTCGCCCTCGAGCCGGCGCTCGCAGCACGCGCCGGCACGCTGGCTGGCGGCATCCACGCCGCCGGCGACGAGTCGGGCGACGCCCACCAATTCACCCGCGCGCTCGCCGAACGCCTCGCCGCTGCGGGCGCGACGCTGCACTGGGAAACCGAGCTGCTCGGGCTGGAGGCCGCCCCTGGCGGCGACATCGCCGCTGCGCACGTGCGACGCGCCGACGGCAGCAGCGAGGTGTTGCGGGCCGACGCCTGGGTGGTCTGCCTGGGCAGCTATGGCGCCCGCATGCTCGCTCCGCTCGGCATCCGCCTGCCGATCTACCCGGTCAAGGGCTACTCGATCACCGCACCAGTATCGAATCCGGCGCTTGCGCCGAGCGTGAGCCTGACCGACGAGTCACGCCGGATCGTGTGCTCGCGCCTGGGTGAACGCCTGCGCGTGGCGGGTACGGCCGAGCTCAACGGCTTCGACACCGTGGTGCGCCCGGAACGCATCGCGGCAATCACGGACTGGGTGCAGGCACACTTCCCCGGCGCGATCGATGCCGCGCGCGCCGAACCCTGGGCGGGGCTGCGCCCGGCCACGCCGGGCAACGTGCCGCTGATCGGTCGCAGCGCACGCGCCAACCTGTGGCTGAACACCGGCCATGGCACGCTCGGGTGGACACTGGCCTGCGGCTCGGCGGCCGCACTCGCCGAGTTGATGTGCAAACGCCGGCCAGGCGTCGACTTTCCCTTTCTGGATGCGTCCTGAGCCCGGCGTGTCTTAGCCGGCGCGTGCGGGCTCGGCGGCGTCTTCCGCAGCGAGGCTGGCGCAGCCACAGCCGGCAGCGCGGGTCTCGCCTGCGGCGAGCGGACGCAGCGTGCACGAATCCACGTCGAAGCCGATCGTGGCGAGATGGAAAGCGAGCGCGGCATCCATGCCATTGACGTGATTGACGAACCAGGCCGGCAGCTCTTCCATCAGACGGCGACCGAGGAACAGGTCGCCGCGTTCGACGCGGCCGCGGATATCGACCATCACCGCGAGCACGCGGTCGTGTTCGGCGCGATGGCAACCGGGAAAGTCGACCGCCTCCATCCAGCCGTTCTCAAGATCGAAGTGCGACTTCGCATGCTCGATCAGCGCATCGAGCGCCGGCAGGAAATCCTCGGGCGCTGCCGAGGCGGCAGCGTTGTAGCACTCGACGAACTCGCGGTGGGTGTCGTCCATTGGCGCGAGCTTGTTGTCGAGATCCTCACTCCAGGCAAGACTAGGCATTGGAATCTCTCACTTGACGACTTTCAGGTGGCTGCCGCGCGGCGGCCGTGCGAGCGGCTGGGGGTCGGTGGCGCGCTCGCGCTGCGGCTCGGCGCTTGTTGCGGCCATATCCTCGAGCGCTTCGTCGGTGCCCTGCTCGACCGCATCCGCGGACGCTTCGGTGCCCTCGATTTCGGGCTCGAAAGCCATCCCTTGGCCATTTTCACGCGCATAGATCGCAATCACGTTGGCCACCGGAATCACCAGCGAATGCGCGGCGCCGCCGAAGCGGGCCTGGAAGCTGATGTAGTCGTTGGCCATCTGCATCTGGCCGGTCGCGTCGGGCGACAGGTTCAGCACGATCTGGCCATCGCGCGCATAGCCAGGCGGCACGCGGGTATTTTCGTCCACAACGGCGGCGAGGTAGGGCGTGAAGCCCTGGTCGATACACCACTCCCAGATGGCGCGCAACAGATAGGGCTTGGTCGAGACGGTGCTCATCGAATCTCCATCGCCCCTGGGCACGGCACGGCGACCTGCCTGCCCGGGGCGTTGATGCGTTGTACGCAGCTCAGCGGCGCATGACCTTTTCCGACGGCGTCAGCGCGTCGATGAAGCCCTGGCGGCTGAAAATGCGCTCGGCGTACTTCATCAGCGGCGCGGCCGCCTTCGGCAGCTCGATACCGTAGTGCTCGAGGCGCCACAGCAGGGGGGCGATGGCCACGTCGAGCATCGAGAACTCGTCGCCGAGCATGTACTTCTGCTTGGTGAACACCGGCGCGAGCTGGGTAAGGTGGTCGCGTACATGCGTGCGCACCTTGTCGATGCCCTTCTGTGCGGCCTCGAGCGCTTCGAGATGGGTGAACAGCTCCTGCTCGAAGGTGTGCAGCAGCTGGCGGGCGCGAGCACGCATGATCGGGTCGGGCGGCATCAGCTGCGGATGCGGGAAGCGCTCGTCGATGTACTCGTTGATGATGTTGGCTTCGTACAGCACCAGATCACGGTCAACGAGCACCGGAACGCGGTTGTACGGGTTGATGATCGCGATGTCTTCGGGCTTGTTGTAGAGATCGACGTCGATGACTTCGAAATCCATGCCCTTCTCGAACAGCACGATCCGGCAACGATGACTGAAGGGATCGGTCGTGCCGGAATAGAGGTTCATCATGGTGTTGCGACTCCGGAATTCAAAAGCAAAAAGCGCACCACGCGGGTCCGCGTGGTGCGTCTGGGTCAGGAACGCGCTAGACGGCCCGGAGGGCCGCGGCGACTGGAATCAATGAATGTCCTTCCAGTAGTTCTTCTTCAGCGCGTAAGCCAGGACAAAAAGGCCTGCCAGGAAGATCAACACCACGGTGCCGATCGACTTGCGCTTTTCGGCGACCGGCTCGCCCATCCAGACGAGGAAGGAGACGAGGTCGGCGACCGCCTTGTCGTACTCCTGCACCGTCAGCGTGCCCGGCTTGGCGAGCGACAGCTCGATCTTCTTGGTGCCGTCCGCGTTATCGGTCATCTTGGCGACCTGCTCGCCCTGAAGTTGCCAGAACACGTGCGGCATGCCGACGTTGGCGAAGACGACGTTGTTCCAGCCCGAAGGACGCTCGGTGTCACGATAGAACTGGCGCAGGTAGGTGTACAGCCAATCCGCCCCGCTTCCATCCCCCGAAGCCCGCTGGCGCGCGATCAGGGTGAGGTCGGGAGGCGCTGCGCCGAACCAGACCTTGGACTCCACCGGACGCATCGCGATCTTCATCAGGTCGCCGATACGCTCGCCGGTGAACATCAGGTTGTCGCGAATCTGCTCCTCGCTCAGACCGATGTTCTCCAGCTGGTTGTAGCGCATGAAGCTCGCGCTGTGACAGTTCATGCAGTAATTGACGAAAAGCTTGGCACCGTGCTGCAGCGCTGCAGGCTCGGTGCTCACCGGCGCCTTGTCCAGGTGCAGGCTTGCACCCGCGGCCATCGCCACGGCCGGCGCGAACAGCGCCACCGCTGCAACCCGCTTGATGAAATTGATCACTCGCGTTTTCATTTGAAAGTCACCCTTTCCGGTTCGGGTTTGCACGGGTCGAGTTTGCTATACCACGGCATCAGCAGGAAGAAGGCGAAATACAACACCGAGCAGATCTGCGACACCAGCGTACGACCCGGGGTCGGAGCCAGCACACCGAGGTAGCCGAGGATGAAGAAGCACACCAGGAAGATCGCCAGGACCGTCTTGAAGATCGGCCCCTTGTAGCGGATCGACTTCACCGGGCTACGATCGAGCCAGGGCAGGAAGGCAATGATCACCACCGAGGCGCCCATGGCCACCACGCCCCAGAACTTCGCATCGAGGCCGAACAGCGGATAGGTCACCGCGCGCAGGATCGAATAGAAGGGCGTGAAGTACCACACCGGCGCAATGTGCGGCGGCGTCTTCAGCGGGTCGGCCGGGATGAAGTTGTTGAACTCGAGGAAGTAGCCACCACCCTCGGGCATGAAGAACACCACGGCACTGAAGAAGAAGAGGAAAGCCACGACGCCGACGATGTCCTTCACCGTGTAGTACGGGTGGAAGGGAATGCCGTCGAGCGGCTTGCCGGTCGCATCCTTTTTCTTCTTGATCTCGACGCCGTCGGGGTTGTTCGAGCCGACTTCGTGCAGCGCGACGATGTGTGCGAGCACCAGGCCGATCAGCACCAGCGGCACCGCGATGACGTGGAAGGAGAAGAAGCGGTTCAGCGTGGCGTCGCCAATGACGAAGTCGCCGCGGATCACCAGCGACAGATCCGGCCCGATGATCGGGATCGCCGAGAACAGGTTCACGATCACCTGCGCGCCCCAATAGGACATCTGCCCCCAGGGCAGCAGATAGCCCATGAAGGCCTCTGCCATCAGCGCCAGGAAGATCAGCGTGCCGAAGACCCAGATCAGTTCGCGCGGCTTGCGATAGGAACCGTAGATCAGGCCGCGGAACATGTGCAGATACACCACGACGAAGAAAGCCGAGGCGCCGGTCGAGTGCAGGTAACGGATCAGCCAGCCGCCCGGCACTTCGCGCATGATGTATTCGACGCTGGCGAACGCCACCGGCACGCCGGAGGCATTGAGCGAGGCGTCCGGCTTGTAGTGCATCACCAGGAAGATGCCGGTGACGATCTGGATGACCAGCACCATAAGCGCCAGCGAACCGAAGAAGTACCAGAAGTTGAAATTCTTCGGCGCGTAATACTCCGACAGATGCGCCTTCCAGGTGGACGTGAGCGGGAAGCGCTCATCGATCCAGTTGAGAACGGCTTGGGATTTGGTGGTCATCGCTTATGCCTTCCCGTCATCGCCAACAAGAATGGTGGTGTCCGCGAGGTATTGGTGCGGAGGCACCTCGAGGTTGTCCGGCGCCGGCATGCTGCTGTAGACGCGACCGGCGAGATCGAACAGCGAGCCATGACAGGGGCACAGGAAGCCACCCGGCCAATCCGCGGTCATGCCGCCCTCGGCACCGATCTTGAACTTCTCGGACGGCGAGCAGCCGAGATGGGTGCAGATGCCGACCGTGACCAGGTACTCCGGCTTGATCGAACGATGCTTGTTCTTCGCGTACTCCGGCTGCTGCGGCTTGTCGGAGTTCGGGTCGCTGACCTTGCCCTCCGTCTTGTCTAGCGAGGCAAGCATCTCGGGCGTGCGGCGCAGGATCCACACCGGCTTGCCACGCCACTCCACCGTCATCATCTCGCCCGGCTTCAGCTTGCTGACGTCCGCCTCGACCGGCGCACCGGCCGCTTTCGCGCGTTCGGACGGCGTCAGGCTGGCGACGAACGGCACCGCGGTCGCTACCGCGGCCACGCCGCCCGCGGCGGACGTCGCCAGCAGCAGAGTGCGGCGACTGCTGTCCATTTTCTGATCAACGCTCATGAGCCTCTTCCCAAAAGGAAAACGAAAGACCTGGATACAAATAACTGCGAGATTATATCTAAGACGCCTCGGCAGAGAAAGCATGGGAGGCAGATCGCCAGCCGGAACAAGGCTTTCCGCAACAAAGACGATCGCAATCATCATGCCGGGGGAAGCCCGCACGGCGCGCCGACAGACGCCCTTCGACTCAGACCGCCCGCCGCTCGACGAGCGCCTGGGCGATGGTGCCGATGTCCGTATGCTCCAGCTCGCCCCCCACTGGCACGCCGCGCGACAGCCGGCTCACCTTCACCCCGCGCGCCGCAAGCAGGCTCGCGACAGTATGCGCGGTGGCTTCGCCCTCGTTGGTGAAGTTGGTCGCCAGGATCACCTCGCGCACGCCCTCCTCGGTCGCGCGCGCAAGCAGTTTGTCCAGCCGCAGTTCGCGCGGACCGACGCCGTCGAGCGGCGACAGCCGGCCCATCAGGACGTAGTAGAGCCCGCTGTAGGAGTGCGTCTGCTCGATCATCGCCAGATCGGCAGGCATCTCCACCACGCACAGCAGGGTGGCATCGCGGCGCGGATTGGCACAGCGCGGACAGACGCGCTCTTCGGTGAAGCTGTTGCAGCGCTCGCAATGGCGCAGCACCTCGAGCGCGTGAATGAGCGCACGACCGAGCCGCGCCGCGCCGTGCTGGTCGCGTTGCAGCAGGTGGTAGGCCATGCGCTGCGCAGACTTGGGCCCCACCCCGGGCAGGCAGCGCAGGGACTCGATCAGCTCGTCGAGGCTGGACGGCGACATCGGGGCGCGCTCAGAACGGCAGCTTCATGCCCGGCGGTAGGTTGAGGCCGGCGGTGACACTGGCCATCTTCTCCTGGGTCGCAGCCTCGACCTTGCGCACCGCATCGTTGAGTGCTGCGGCAACCAGATCCTCGAGCATCTCCTTGTCGTCCATCACCGACGCGTCGATCGACACGCGGCGCACGTCGTACTTACAGGTCATCTGCACCTTGACCATGCCGGCGCCGGATTGGCCCTCGACCTCGATCGAGCCGAGCTGGTCCTGCATCTTCTTCATGTTTTCCTGCATCTGCTGGGCCTGCTTCATCAGGCCTGCGATCCCGCCTTTCATCATGCTGGGTTCTCCGTCGAATTGCTTGGGGTAAGGGATTGGGGTGAGGGAATCCGCCGCGAGGGCAGGAAGGCGCGAACGCGCTGCGTGCGCCTTCAAAGGGGTTTCACGGTGCTCTCGACCAGGGTGGCGTCGAAGCGCTCGATCAGCTCGCGCACAAAGGGGTCGGCCTCAAGCGCTGCCACCGCTTCGGCGTGGCGCGCGCGACGCTCGATCTCGTCGCGCTGGGCGGGGGTCTCGCCGGCAATGTCGCCGATCGTGATCCGCACCGCAAGCGTGCACCCGAGCGCTGCCGAAAGCTGCTCCTGCAGGCGGTCGGCTGCGCCACGATTCATGTCCAGCAGGTGACGGTGGGCGGACGACAGGCGCAACTGAAGGGCTTCATCGGTGCATTCGACCCATTCGCAGTGCTGTGCCAGCTCACGCACCAGGCCACCCAGGCCGAGCGCACGGATCAGGCCACGCAAGTCGCCGAGGGCGAGCAGCGCAGCGGCGTCGCCGCTTGCGGCCGCACGTGCCGGCAGCGCTGCCGCGCCCGCAGGCAGCGGCGCGGCAGCGACTGCCGCGGTGAGCTCGGACGGGGATGCGGCCCCCTTCGCCATGGCTGCTCGCCCCGATGACGGGCGATCCGGCGATGATGGCGCGTAAGCGTCGGCGCTGCCATTGCGGGATTCGCGGGCAGGCGGTGCGTCGTCGTCGGCATAGGCTTCGGGGGGCAAATCCTCCCAGGGCGGCATGTCGCCAGGC
>JAKLLJ010000300.1 GCA_023150215.1 Thauera sp.
CACACACGATCAAGAGCCACCATAACGTCGGTGGCCTGCCCGAGACCCTCGGCCTCAAGCTGCTCGAGCCGCTGCGCGACCTGTTCAAGGACGAAGTGCGGGAGCTCGGCGTGGCGCTCGGCCTGCCGCACGACATGGTCTATCGCCACCCCTTCCCGGGGCCGGGCCTGGGCGTGCGCATCCTCGGCGAGGTCCGCCAGGACTTCGCCGACCTGCTGCGCCGGGCCGATGCGATCTTCATCGACGAGCTGCGCGCCGCCGACTGGTACGACAAGACCAGCCAGGCTTTCGCGGTGTTCCTGCCGGTGAAGAGCGTCGGCGTGATGGGCGACGGTCGCACCTACGAGTACGTGGTGGCGCTGCGCGCGGTGCAGACCCAGGATTTCATGACCGCGCACTGGGCCGAGCTGCCGCACAGCCTGCTCGGCAAGGTGAGCAACCGCATCATCAACGAAGTGCGCGGCATCAACCGCGTGGTCTACGACATCTCGGGCAAGCCGCCGGCGACGATCGAGTGGGAATGACTGGGAAAGAATATGTATTTGTAAATCAGTAACTTGCGTTTGTTTGGAAATGATTCCTGCGCAATCATCGACAAGAAAGTTTGTAGGGCAAGTCATTGAAATGTAATGGGGTCTTGCCTGGCCGGGGCAGCCCGGGCCCCGAGTAAGCCGACAAATTTTGACGGTATCGCTGACGGCATCGGGAAGGTGTCTTGGTGAGCCTTTGTCTGATACCGTTTAAGAGAGGTAACGGTATCGGCATCGGCGGCGAAGTGCGCTTTGGTAAGGCACCCGCTGAGGGTAACCATGATGTCGCCGTTGGCGGTGAGCCAGCGCGCCCTTCGTACGACGATTCGTTTGCGTGCTGCCGATGCATTCGTGAGCGCCACGTCCGAAAATCATCTACAAGTTTCGGACACGGTGGCGCCTTCAAGGAGGGCGTGTTGTCGGTGCTCGCCTTCGAACGATCGCTGCCGGTGGGCATCCTCGATGGCGGCACGGGAGAGGTCGCATTGACAGGAGAGAGCGACGCGGCCGCTTTGGTGCATCCGTGCCGAGCGCAATCCGGTCGCCGGCGTGCGCAACCTCAAGGTGCCGCTACCGCCACCCGAAACGGCAAGGCGACTTGCCGATGCGCTTTCGGTGCTGGCGGACGCGTTGCGCGGCAACGGGTGACCGAGGGCGTGCGTCAGCTTCAGCGATGTCGCAGATCGTCGAGCAGCACGTCGGCGAGTCCTTCCTCGTCGATCGCCAGCCGTTCGGCGAGCATCGCGCCGGCGAGTGCGTCGTCCCACAGCGCGCCGACGGCGGCATCGTCGAGGGGGCGACCGGGGCGCGGTGCGCCGATGACGGCTGCGCGATAGTCGGCGGTCGAGAAGCGCCACGGCCGGGCGTCGTGCTCACGGATCATCTGGTTGCCGATGCGCAGGCCCGGCCAGTCGAAGTCGCCGTGGTAATGCAGCGCTGCGCCGGCGGCACGCAATTGCGTGAGCAGGACGCGCTGGGCCGCGGCCGGCATGCCGTCGGTGCACACCAGCGGTGCACAGCGCGGCCCCAGCTGGTCGGCGGCGATCGCGAGCAGGTTCGGGTTCTCGCAGACGAAGACCGGGCGGCCCATGACGGACCAGGCCGGCGGCGATCGTAGCAGGCTGCGTAGCGAGAAATAGGTCGGTTCGCCCGGTTCGGTGCCCGTCGGCGCGGGGAGGTTGAGGGTCAGCGCAGGCCGCGCCAGCTCATTGACCAGCACGCCGGCCGCGGCCCAGAGGTCCCGTACCCGGTCGGCGTCCTCGTCGGGCGCGGCCCCATGGCGCAGGGCCGAGAGGACCAGCGTGGCGACCGGGCTGCCGCTGTCGAGCGCGTGCGCATCACCGAGCGTGGCAACGGCCAGCTGCGCCCGCGGAATCCCCGCTGCGGGCAGCCGCCGCAATACCTGATCGGCGTCGAGGACCAGCCGGGCGCCGGCCTCGGGCCGGCTGGCACACAAGCGCTTCAAAAGTCCGAGTCCGACGGATGTCTGGAGCACAGAACGCAGGCCGGGGTGTGCGCAGACCTCGACCACCTGCTGCCATTGTGCGCGAACCTGCAGGCGTTGGGCCGTCGTGTCGACGATTGGTCCGTCGAGTTGCTCGAGCGCATCGCGCAAGGACGAGGCGAGCCCCGCCCGGGCGAGTGCTGCGTCGATCTCCGTCACGTCGATCTGCATCGACCGCACATGGCGTGCCGGTCGGCCGGAGAGCGCCGCGAGGGCGGCATGCTCGGCTTCGCTCAGCGAGCCCAGACGCAGAGCGTCGGCCGGTGCGCCGCGCTCATAGCGTTGGCGCAGCCGCTTGCGCAGCGCCGCAAGGGTTTCGCCGCCGAGCAGCCGTTGTAGCCGGGCATCCATCGTCATTCGGGCGGAAAGCGTCGATCTGGGTCGTCTTCGCGCTGCCGCGCCCGGCCATCCCAGGTCCAGCGCGACACATGCACCGCGTCTATGCCTTCGCGCCGCTGCAGCTGGCAGATCGCCACGCCGGGCAGCTCGGCATAGCAGGCCCATTCACGCTCGCTGGTGATGACGAAATCGAGGTCGAACTCGCGGATCAGCCCCATGCAATGCGCACGGGCGGCATCGTCGATGCCGGCAAAGGCTTCGTCGAGCAGGCGGCACCGTCAGGCCGAGCGCGCGTTCGCCGCTCGAGGCCGGGCCGGAGAGCGGACGCCACTGCCCGTCCTGCCAGCGCTCGACGCGGAAGCGATGCCAGCGCCGGTAGTCGAGCGCCTGGGCGAGTTGCTCGAGCAGGCTGCCGCCGACCGCGTCGGCCTTCAGGCGTTCGGCGGCGATGCGCTGGTGCAGCATCTCGCCGACCACCCGCCGGTCCTCGGCCGACCACAGATCGGTGCTGGTGTTGAGCAGGCGCTTGCGTGCGGCCTCCAGGCCCACCGGTGCGCCTTCGCCGCCCTCGGGCAGCGGCTGCCACAAGAGGCGGAACTTGACCCCGGTGGAGGTCGGGCGCTTGGAGAGCTCCTTGTTGATCGCATCGACCTGCCGCTCGGCTGCCTGCAGGAGGCGCTGGACCTCGGCGGCGATCTCGGCCTGGAGGTGGTTTTCGAGCAGGGTGCGCTCGCGCGCCGTCAAGAGTTCGCGGCGCTGGGCGATCTCGGCGTCGAGCCGGGCAGTCAGCTGGTCGGGGCGCTCCGGACGGTTCTGGTAGATGACGCTGACGACCATGCCGTAGTCACTGGTGTCGGCCTGGGCCTGCTGGCCGAGCGCGGTGAGGGCGCGCCCGAGCTCGCCGTAGTCGTGCGAGATCTGGCTCTGGATGCGCGTCCAGGCCTCGTCGTCGTCCGCCACCTGCGCCAGGGCCTGCTCGGTGCGGCGGGCCAGCGTGAGTGCCGGCTCGATCGTCCATGGCGCACGCAGATCGGGCAATTCGGCGTCGGGCAGCGCGGCAGAGAGCAAGCCGGTGGTGGCAAAGCCCTGCAGCTGGGTGATGGCGCGTTGGCGGGCATCGGCGCGTTCCTGCAGGGTGGTGTCGGCGTCGAGCACCTTCTGCTCGCCGCGGGCGCGTGCTTCGCCGGCCGTGCGCAGGGATTCGCCTTCGGCCTTCGTTTGGCGTTCGCCGTTGCTCACTGCAGCGCGCGCCTCGCGCAGCCGCCGTTGCAGTTCGTCGACCCGGGCACCGATCGATTCGCGCAAGATGGCGAGCCGTACTTGCGCCTCTTCGGCCTGCCGGCGGCGCTCGGCGAGGTGCTCGGCGCGCTGGCGTGCGTCGGCTTCGGCTTCGCGTGTCCGCTCTTGCTGGCGGGCCAGTTCGGTTGCCGCGAGGCGCAGTTCGTGCGCCACCTGGAAGAGCCCGTGTAGGGTCTCGCCGAAGTGCAGCAGTGCAGTGCCGACGGCGTCCAGCGCCGCGGCATCGGCAGGCAGGTGCAGGTCGGCCGTGTCGGCTGCCAGCGCATCGCGGCGGCTTTGCAGCGCGTCGCTGGCTGCGCGCAGCTGCCGATCGGCTT
>JAKLLJ010000301.1 GCA_023150215.1 Thauera sp.
TGATCCCCTCGTAGGCGATGTAGGGGTAGATGTCTTCCATCTTCTGGTACGACGGGGTCCAGTCCAGGCCGCGCGTCATCATCGCATAGTGTTCTTTCAGGCCGAGCTTCTTCTTGGCAACTTGCATGTCCATTTTCGTGTTTCCTCGGAGTCTCAGGATTTCCAGAACAGGGTGATTTCGTCGTCGGTCTGATCGAGGTTCCCCGACATCGTGATCATGTTGACCTGCAGTTCCTGCAGGTCGTAGTCACGACCGATGATTTCCTCGATCGTCTCGCGGCGGACGACCAGCCTGCCGTCGGCGTTGATCTTGACCATGGCCGGCTGCTCGTCGCACACCGCTCCCGGGTTATCCTGCAGGATCGCCTCGATGATCGGGCGCGTTTCTTCGTTGGTTTGCAGCGCGAGAAATACGGTCGACATGAAAACTCCGCTCAGATTGCGACGCCGGCCTTGGCCATGCGCGCGTTGAATTGCTGGACGATCTCGGCCATCACCTCGTCGGTGCGATCGCCCAGAGCAATGCGGGCGACGGGCAGCAGCGCAGCCGCGGCGCGGTCGCGCCATGCGCTGAGCCACTGAGCGAGGATCTGCTTGTTCTCGGGCGATTCGGCGGCGGCAATCTTGACCGTCGCGTCCGCCCACTTCTTCGTCTCGCCGAACCAGTCGGTCATGAACTGGGTCAGCATGGCCACCGGCGTGCCGCCCTGCGACGACAGCACGTCGTCGATGATCGTGTCGTACACCAGCGGGTACATCAGGCCGTCCAGCACCACGTTCTGCACCGCGAACAGCTCGACCGGATCCTTCACCACGAACGAGTCCTCGACGAAGCGGCGCAGCCCTTGCCAGGTGTCGTCTTCCATCCAGGCGCGCTTGGCCTCGTCCAGCGACTCGACGTCACCCAGCAGCAGGCCGACGCGGGTGATGTACTGGGCAATGCCGAGCTGATCCATCGCCTGGTAGATGTGTGGCTGCGAGAAACCGGTGCCGTAGCTGTAGGCACAGACACTGGCGTTGTTCATGTTCGAGCCCCAGGCCACATGGCGCAGCGGGAGCAGGAGCTTCAACACGGTGTCGCGCAGGGACTCGGGCAAGGTCGCCGCCAGACCGCGGCTCTCGACGAAGTCGAAATTGGCCTCGGCGGTATCCTGCTGCTTGGCGCGTGCCAGCGTGTAGGCGCCGTAGTAGAACTGGCGCGGATCCTTGAAGGCATACCAGTCGACCATCTTGATCGCGGTGCGCGACGCATCGTAGATGTCGTGAGCGGCATCCCAGGTCGGCCGATAGTGGAAGTTGGCCGTCTGCTGCATGTCCAGGGTGCCTTCCTGGTAGCGCGAAGCGGGCTTGTCGCTGCCGATGCGGCGAGCGACGTTGTCGAAGGTGTGCCGCAGGGGCTTGATGGACACCGTACGCAAATCGATTTGCATGAACTCTCCTCCTCTTGATGGGCCAGCCGCTCAACGGAAGCGCTGGTGGGTTGCCTGGTGCAGGCTCCAATTCCAGTCCGACTCTTCCGACGCCGCGGAGGCCTCGCGCGGACCGAGCTGGATGACTTCGTTGGTCTTGCAGAACGCTTCATAAGCCTCTGCGGGAAGCAGCATCTCCGCGAACAGCTCGGGCTCGCCGATTGCGAACTCGAACTCGACAAAGCCGTCGGGGCGACGCTCCGTCAAACGCACGAACTTGCGGCTGATATCGACCGTAGGTTCTTTCTCGCTCATCCGCTGCTCCTTTCTTTTGATCACATCCAAAATCTGGATACAGTCTTCTTATCAAGATCCGCGCCAGTCTCGGATAGACCGCGCTACGCCTGGTATTTGCAGCGTTTGTCGAGATTTCACCTCTTGGAGCGCACTTATCTACTCATCAAATGATCGAATACACTCAGGAGTTGATCATTTCATCAATCACATTTATTGCTGTGCAACATCGATGCAGGCGGGGCCAGAAGGCGCTCAGTGGAATCCGCTGTGCGAGCGGCCAGGGCTCTCTTGATCGGAAAGGATCATCGGATTGGCGATTTTTTCTCGAGATTTTGATAACATCCGATCGATTGGCGGTACGCCACGCTACATAAAGACCCGCCCAGCGGGCGTGATCGACCACAATGGAGCATCGCCGGACCAACCGGCGCCGCGACGAGGAGACGACTGCTTGAAAGCCATCCAGTACCCGGAGAGCGCCGATCTGCGCGATCTCCTGCGGTTCGCCGCGCAGGACGGTTTCATCTGGCTCGGCGAGCACCGCATGGTGCTGATGCACGCCGGCGCGCTGGCGGAGTTGCGCAAGGAACTGATCGAATCGGTGGGACAGGAACAGGCGCGACGCATCCTGACCCGGATGGGGTTCGCGTCGGGCATGCGGGATGCCGAACTTGCTCGCCGCACCCGCGGCGCCGGCGATCTCGCCGACGCCTTCGTCGTCGGCCCGCAACTTCACATGCTCGAAGGCTGCGCCCGCGTCGAACCCGTCCGCCTCGAGCTCGATCCGACCAACAACGGGTTCTACGCTGAGTTCCTCTGGTACAACGCCTGGGAGGCCGAGGCGCACGTGCAGAGTTTCGGCGAGGCCAAGGAGCCCGTCTGCTGGATGATGATCGGCTATGCCTCCGGCTACACCAGCGCATTCGTGGGTCGCTTCATCCTATTCCGCGAGACCGAGTGTGCCGCCACCGGCGCCGGCCACTGCCGCATCGTCGGCAAGCCTGCGGAAGAATGGCCGGACGCCGATCAATTGCGCCCCTACTTCGAGGCCGACTCCATCGTCGGTCGCCTGCTCGAGCTGCGCGAGGAGATCGAGGCCATGCGCCGCACGATCGCCTGTCCGCGCCGCACGCCCGACCTGATCGGCAACTCGGCGGGTTTCCTGCATGCCTACGATCTGATCGCTCGCGCAGCCTCGACCAGCGTGACGGTCCTGCTGCTCGGCGAGACCGGTGTCGGCAAGGAACGCTTCGCGCGCACGCTACATGACATGAGCCCGCGACGTGACAAGGCATTCGTGGCGGTCAACTGCGCCGCACTGCCCGATGAACTGATCGAATCGGAACTCTTCGGCGTCGAGCGCGGTGCGTTTACCGGCGCTCACACCGCCCGTGCCGGCAAGTTCGAACGTGCAGACGGCGGCACCTTGTTCCTCGACGAGGTCGGCGAGTTGCCGCTGTCCGCTCAGGCAAAATTGCTGAGAGTCCTGCAGGAAGGTGAGATCGAGCGCCTGGGCGACGAGCGCACGCGCAAGATCAACGTACGCCTGATCGCAGCAACCAACGTGGATCTGCAAAGGGCGGTCGACGAGGGACGTTTCAGACGCGATCTTTTCTATCGACTGAATGTCTATCCGGTCACGATCCCGCCACTGCGCGAACGCACGGGGGACATCCCATCGCTGGTCGACGCCATGCTCCGGCGCTTCGAAACATTGCACGGGAAACGAATGGGCGGGGTCAGCGACAAGGCAATGCTGGCGCTCAAGGCTCATTCATGGCCGGGTAATGTCCGCGAGCTCGAGAACGTCCTCGAACGCGGCGTGATCCTGGCGCCACAGAATGGACTGATCGAAGGCGAGCATCTGTTCCTTGGCTCGGCCCAGGCTGCGGTCGGCCTCGAGCATCGTCTAGCCCCAGGTGGTGGACTTGCGGCACCGAAGCCAGGTTCGGAAGCCGATCTGCCTGGCGCCGTGCTCAACAGCGGCATCGATCTCGAGACTTTCGAGCAAAGCCTGCTCAATCGCGCCGTCGAGCGCGCAGGGGGCAACCTGTCCGCCGCCGCGCGTCTTCTCGGCATTACCCGGCCGCAACTCACCTACCGACTGAAGAAACAGGGCGCGAACTGAGCGGCCAGTCGTTGCCGAGAGTCAGCTTGTGCGTAGCGAGTTGCGTGTGTGCGCTGGTACGGTAGACGTATAAACGCCCCGTACAGGGTTATCTGTACGGGGCGTTTTTGAGGGTTAGTCTGACGATGACCTACTTTCACGAGGGCGGA
>JAKLLJ010000302.1 GCA_023150215.1 Thauera sp.
AGCTCGAAAGCCGTGGTGTCGGTCATCTTGACGCGCAGGTTGCCGCCACCGTCCTCGACGTCGCGCAGCAGGTTGTTGAGGCCCTTGAGCAGGTTCTGGCCGTGGCTCTTGACCGTCTCGCGGAAGACCTCGGGGTTGGTCATTGCGAAGTTCGACGGCGACAGGGCGTCGATGTACTGGCGGGTGTAGAAATTGACCTTCTTCTGCGACTGCTCGTCGAGCCCGTCGACGCCGCTGACGGTGTCATGGATGTGACGGGCGGCGATGAGGTAGGACTGCTTGATGAAGTCGAACAGAAAGTGCTCTTCCCATTCCTCGTCCTTGAAGCGCTTGTCGCTCTTCTCGGGGGATGCAATCGGGGTGGCACTGAGGCCGGCGACGCGCATCATCGAGTGCTGCCACAGCGAGAAGTAGTCCCACACCAGGTTCATCTGCGCCTGGGCGAGCTTGTACGGATTGGCCAGCAGCTTGGCCATCATGTCCATGAAGGCCTGGGCGATGCCGAGTTCGTCGGCCGGCGTCGACACGCCCTTCTTGAGCTGGCGATGGACGTGGTCGCTGATGAGGTGCGAGGCGCGACGGGCGACTTCGGCGTAGGTCTTGGCGACTTCCTGGGGGTCGGGCAGGTCGCAGTGGGGGGTCTCGTTGCTGGGTGCGGCCATGTTGTTCGGGCTCCTGTTTTGCGGCGGGGCGATTTTATTGCTGGCAAGGGGTGAAACGGATCGAGCCATGCTCGTCGGTCTGCCTCGAAAGCGCTCCCGTCTTTTCGAGGTGGTTGAGGTGAGCGATCGCTTCCCCCATGGCGAACATGACCTGGTGAGTATCGAGTTCACGCGGAAAAAGCGTCGGGAGCAATGCTGCGGCGCTTTTCGGTGTGTGGCATGCCGCCATCAGTACCTCGCAACGTTCGCGATGGTGTTCGACGAGTTGGTCCACGCGTGCCCGTATACCCTTGAAAGGTTTGCCGTGCGATGGTAGCACGAGCGTGTCATCGGGCAAGGTGCAGAATTCCCGCAATGAATTGATGAACCAGCCCAATGGATCGCCATGCGGCGTTGCAGCATAGACGCTGACGTTGGTCGAGATGCGCGGCAGCAGCATGTCGCCGGCGATCAGCACGCCGAGTTCGGCACAGTACAGGCTGGCATGTTCCGGGGCGTGACCGAAGCCCACGATGACGCGCCAGGTGTGAGCGCCGATGCGGAGTTCGTCGCCGTCGAACATGCGCTCGTGGCAGCCCGGCACCTGTGGCGCGCCGATGCGGTAGGCGTTGCCGCGCGTGGCGAGTGCCTCGCGGCGCATCTCGTCAAGGCCGTGGCAGCGGAACTGTTCGACCATGTCGGTGGCAGAATAGCCGGGCAACTGGTGCCACACCGCCTGTGCGGCGAGGAACTCGCCCTGCGTCATGTGGATGGCGGCGTCGTCGCGCGCGGCGAGCCAGGTGGCGAGACCGATGTGGTCGGGGTGGTGGTGGGTGACCACGATCCGCCGCAGTGGGCGGCCGTCTGCGGCGAGCACCGTGTTCCAGGCTTCGCGCGTCTCGTCGCGGGCGAAGCCGCAGTCGACGACGGTGATCGCATCGCCGTCGTCGAGCAGCCACAGGTTGATGTGGTCGAGCGCAAACGGAAGGCGCATGCGCACCCAGCGCACGCCAGGGGCGACGGCGATGGCCTGGCCGTGTGCGGGCAGGCTGTCGAACGGATACTCGAGGTCCGGGAGGGAGGGGGGCGTCATGGAGTCATCCTCGATCGATTGGGGCACACTTGTCCGCCGTGGCTTCGCGAACGTGATGACGTTAACGTTAACGTATTAACAGGCATAATTACATACTCGACGGAGACTTGATGATGCGACCCGAGATGCCCCAGTTCCAGCCCCGTGATCCTGGCTACGCCGAGCGTGTGCGGGAAAGCTTCGGCCTGCAGCAGGCGATGGGCCTGATCGGTGCCGAGCTCGTGGTGGTGGAGCCGGGATACACCGAGATCCACCTGCCATTCAAGGCGGGCATTTCCCAGCAGCACGGCTTCATCCACGGCGGGGTGGTCGGTATGATCGCCGACTCGGCGGCCGGTTATGCCGCGAATACGCTGACGCCTGCCGACACCAGCGTGCTGACCGTCGAATACAAGCTCAACCTGGTGGCTCCTGCCGACGGCGAACGTCTGGTCGCGCGTGGCGAGGTGGTCAAGCCGGGGCGCACGCTGATCATCACGAAGGCCGAGGTGTTCGCGATCCGCGACGAAAGATGGACGCTGTGTGCGTTGATGCAACAGACCATCATGGCCATGCACGGCAAGAAGGAGCGTGCCGCCTGAGCGCGCTTGCCGCCTGATTCACCCGAGATCCAACATCGAACCGTCGAGGAATCCCGCGATGCCTTCCCGTCTGTGCGCCCTGAGCGCTACCGACTCTGCCGAACTCGAGCATGTCCGCAATTTCTTTCGCCACTACGCGGCGTGGCTTGGGGTGGACCTGAGCTTCCAGGGCTTCGCCGACGAGATCGCAAACCTGCCCGGGGCTTACGGTGCAGCGGACGGCCGCCTTTTCTATGCCGAGGTCGATGGCAAGCCGGCGGGTTGCGTCGGCATCCGCCGTTTCTCGGAAGGCGTGTGCGAGATGAAGCGGCTGTACGTCGATCCGGCCTTCCGCGGCGGCGGCGTCGGGCGCAAGCTCGCGCTCGCCGCGATCAAGGCCGCGCGCCTGTTCGGCTACCGCCGTATCCTGCTCGACACCATTCCTTCGATGCGGATCGCGGTCAAGCTCTACCGCGAGCTTGGCTTCAAGGAAGTGCCCGCCTACTACCCGTCGCCGATCGAGGGCACGATCTTCCTGACTCTGGACCTGGAGAACTGGTCCGAGGACGAGGTCAACAACGAGAACCTCTTCCATCTCTTCGACTACAACCAGGCGTGGTCGCGCCAGATGCAGCAGCTCGATCCCGGCTTCTTCGGCAAGCTCGCCAAGCTGCAAAGCCCTCAATACCTGTGGATCGGCTGCTCCGACTCGCGCGTGCCGGCGAACCAGATCGTCGGCCTGCTGCCCGGAGAGGTGTTCGTGCACCGAAACATCGCCAACGTGATCGTGCACACCGACCTCAACGCGCTGGCGGTGATCCAGTACGCGGTCGACGTGCTGCAGGTGAAGCACGTCATGGTGGTCGGCCACTACGGCTGCGGTGGCGTCAAGGCCGCGCTCGAGCGTGCGCGCGTCGGTCTGGTTGACTTGTGGCTGCGTCACGTTCAGGACGTCCATGTGCGCCACCTGCAGGCGGTCGATGCGCTCCCGCCCGAGTTGCGCCACGACCGCCTGTGCGAGCTCAACGTCATCGAGCAGGTGGCGAACGTGGCGCAGACGGTCGTCGTGCAGGACGCCTGGCGGCGCGGCCAGCGCCTGACCGTGCATGGCTGGATCTACGGCCTCAAGGACGGCCTCATCCGAGATCTCGGGCTCAACGTCAGCCGTCAACAAGATCTGATGCCGCGCTATGCCGCGGCACTCGAAGCGCTCGGCAACTGAGCGCGAAACGTCCCAAGCGGACAACCTTACAGGAGAATCCCCCATGTCCGACCCCGTCGTCATCGTTTCCGTCGCCCGCACCCCGCTGGGCGGCTTCCAGGGCGACCTGGCCAGCCTCACCACGCCGCAACTCGGCGCGATCGCCATCAAGTCAGCGGTCGAGCGCGCCGGCCTGAAATCCGAGCAGGTGCAGGAAGTGATCATGGGCTGCGTGCTGCCCGCCGGCCTCGGCCAGGCGCCTGCCCGCCAGGCCGCGCTCGGTGCCGGCCTGCCGCTGTCGGCCGGCTGCACCACGATCAACAAGGTGTGTGGCTCGGGCATGAAGGCCACCATGCTGGCGCACGACCTGCTGCTGGCCGGCACCAATGAGGTGATGGTTGCCGGCGGCATGGAGTCCATGTCCAACGCTCCCTACCTGCTGCCCAAGGCACGTTCCGGCTA
>JAKLLJ010000303.1 GCA_023150215.1 Thauera sp.
TGAGCGGCTGATCCGGTCGTTTCCATGCGGGCGTGCCGCGCGGGCGGGCGCCTGTGTCCCCCGCGCACGCCCTTCTGCCCCGCGCGGGGCTCAGACGATGTCGAAGAACACCAGGTCGCGCTCGAGCTCGGTCGTCGAGAAGCCGCAGCCGAGCCGGCCGGGACCGTCGAGCAGCATCTGCTCCTGTCTCACGAAGCACTCCGGCTTGCCCTCGATGGCGACGAAGCTGCCGTTGGTGCTCTGATCGAACAGCACGAAGCCCTCGGGGCGGCGCTCGATGCGCGCATGCTGACGCGAGGCGCGCGGATCCATGATCGTGACGTCGTTGGCCAGCTCGCGGCCGAGCAGCAGCACCGGGCGCAACTCCTCCACGAACAGGACTTCCTGCTGGTGGCGCAGGCGCAGCCGGCTCGACAGCCGCGCTGCGCCGGGAACCGAGGTGACCAGACCGCTGCGCTGTCCGATCGCATGCACCGGGATGCCGACCCGCGTCCACACCGGACCGCTCAGCGGCTGCGAGCCGACCTGTTGCCGTGCGGCACCGCCGAGGACCATCACCGCGGTGCCGGAGATCAGCGCCTGCCCGCTCTCGGCCAGATGGGCGAGCTGGCGGGCCACCGCTGGACCCTCTCCGGCGGGCTCCTCGCCATCGTTGTCCAGGACCCCATAGTGCACGCCGATGCGTACCGTCTGCTTGCTGCCGAGCAGGGGTGGAAGGCCGTGTATGCGGTCGAGCGCCTCGCTCGCCGCGTGCACCGCCGCGTCGCTGCGTTCGAATCCGGCGATGGTCTGCTCCGCGCCGCCGAGCAGGACCTGGCCGCCCTGCATCACGATCGCACGCTCGATCCGCCGCGCGTGACGCTCGGCGGCATGGCGCGCCTCGTCCGCACCGAGGCGTTCGGCGAGCACCGCATCCACCGGATGGAGCGCGACCAGCACGCAGAGGTTCTTTCGCTCGGGCATCGCAGGGTTTTCCGTGTCAGATCTGGCGGCTGGCGTGGCCGGCCCGGAACAGGATCATGGGGATGTCGCACCGGATCCGCAAGGCGCCGGCGTCGGCATCCGAATCAGGCGCGGTCTCGCCTCCCTCAGGCGCATTCGCGTTCTTCCTGGTCGCCCGCGCGGAACAGCTTCACGCTGGCGCCGAGCGTACGGTCGGGCAGCTCGGGCGGATCGAAGGCGGTGTCGCCTTCTTCGACCACGGTGTGCTGCGTGAGGCCGACGAAGTCGAACAGGCGCGCGTCGGACAGGTGCGAGGGCACCACGTTCTTCAGCGAAGTGGCGAGCGATTCGATGCGGCCCGGGTAGTCGCGCGCCCAGCCCTGCAGCATGTTCTTGATCAGCTTGCGCTGGGCGTTTTCCTGCGAGCCGCACAGATTGCACGGGATGATGGGGAAGTCCATCGTGCGCGCGAAGCGTGCGATGTCGGCCTCGGTGCAGTAGGCGAGCGGGCGGATCACCACGTGCTTGCCGTCGTCGCTGACCAGCTTGGGCGGCATGGCCTTGATCTTGCCGCCGAAGAACATGTTGAGGAACAAGGTTTCGAGCATGTCGTCGCGGTGATGGCCGAGCGCGATGCGGGTGGCACCGATCTCCTTCGCGGTGCGGTAGATGATGCCGCGGCGCAGGCGCGAGCACAGCGAGCAGGTGGTCTTGCCCGCGGGGATCTTGTCCTTGACGATCGAGTAGGTGTCCTCGGTGACGATACGGTACTCGACGCCGAGCGACTCGAAGTACTGCGGCAGCACGTGGTCGGGAAAGCCGGGCTGCTTCTGGTCGAGGTTCATCGCCACGATGCGGAAGGCCACCGGCGCGCGCTCGCGCAGCGCGAGCAGGCAGGACAGCAGGGTGTAGGAGTCCTTGCCGCCCGACACGCACACCATCACGGTGTCGCCGTCGCCGATCATGTTGTAGTCGCCGATCGCCTCGCCGACGCCGCGCTCCAGTTTTTTCTTCAGGCGCAGGAAGGTGTTGGAGAAGCGGTCACCGCCGCTGGCCGCGGTGGGTGGAAGGGTGTCGGCGGGTGCGGGGGCGGTGATCACGGTCGGGCTCGTCGGGAAGAATCAGGCGCGGATTATCCCAGAAACCGGCGCGCGCAAAGCCGTCGCCACGTCTATCGTCGGGCGATCCCGTGAAAGCGTGTGCTTCTGCCGCCGTCGCCCGGCCCTTGTCGCCTGTACGGCGCGCGCGCCCTGCAGGCGCAGCGATCCATGTGCGTGCTGGCGCGATGCCCGCCGCGAGCCAGCGTCGATGTTCGCCTCGTGCGATTGCCCAAGGGCTATAGGTGCGCGCTGCGCCCGCCATCCACCGCGATGATCTGGCCGGTGATGTAGGGCGCATCGAACATCAGGAAGCGCACCGTGCGCGCGATGTCGGTGGCGCTGCCGACGCGCTTGAGCAAGGTGTGGTCGATGATGCGCTGGCGCGCATCGGGGGAAAACTGCTCATCTTCGGGCCAGTCGATCGGGCCTGGAGAGACGCCGTTCACCCGCACCGCGGGGGCGAGCTCGATGGCCAGCGCGCGGGTGAGTGCACCGAGCCCCGCCTTGGCGGCGCTGTACACCGGGTAGCGCGCCAGCGGGCGCTCGGCGTGGATGTCGACGATGTTGACGATCGCACCGCCGCTCGCCCGCAGTGCGGGGGCCAGGGCCTGGGACAGGAACAGCGGGCCCATCAGGTTGGAGCCGATCAGTTCGTCCCAGGCATTGCGATCGATGGTGCCGAGCGGGGTCGGGAAGAAGCTCGAGGCGTTGTTCACCAGGCCGTCGACCCGGCCGGCATGCGCAAGCACCGCCGCCGCGACCTCATCGGCGACGCCGAAGCGTGCCAGGTCGCCGCCCACCGTGAACGCGGAATCGGCGCGCCGCGCATTGAGCGCTGCGGCCAGGGTTTCGGCCTCGTCGGCACTATGACGGTAATGCAGCGCGACGCGGGCGCCGTCGGCGTGCAGCTGGCGGGCGATTTCGGCACCGACACGACGGGCGGCGCCAGTCACCAGAATCAGGGGGGCTGCGTTGGGCGGGTGGTCGAAGGCGGGCATCGTCATCGGGATCACTGTGGAGGTGGCGGCCAGGGCCGACGGCGGGGCTTGCCGGAGTTTTCGCCCGGCTGTGTGCCGGGCCTGCCGTTACAATCTCGGGCTCGTGCCCTTGTCGGATTGATCGTCCATGTCAGAACTGCCCCAGCCGTCCGCCGATGCGCTCGCCCAGAGTGAGCGTCTGCTCGAAAGCATTGAGGCCGAGATCGCCGCCGCCGGCGGCTGGATTTCGTTCGCCCGCTACATGGAGCTTGCGCTCTATGCGCCGGGGCTAGGTTATTACAGCGGCGGCGCGCGAAAGTTCGGTCCGGGCGGCGATTTCATCACCGCGCCCGAGCTTACCCCGCTTTTTGGCCAGGCGCTTGCCGCCCAGGTCGAGCAGGTGATGCGCGCCAGTGCGCTCGAGGTGATCGAGGTCGGCGCCGGCACCGGGCTGCTTGCGGCCGACCTGCTGCTCGAACTCGAGCGCCGCGGCTGCGTGCCGGATCGCTACGGCATCCTCGAGCTGTCGGGCGAGCTGCGCGCGCGCCAGTTCGACACTCTGGCCGCGAAGGCGCCACACCTGGCCGCCCGCGTGCAATGGCTGGACGCGCTGCCGGCGCGTTTCGCCGGTGTGGTGGTGGCGAACGAGGTGCTCGACGTGATGCCGGTGCATCTGCTGGTGTCGCGTGCCGATGGCCTGGCCGAGCGCGGCGTCGCCTGCGAGGCCGACGCGACGGGGGCGCGCCGGCTGTGCTGGGCGGACGTGCCGGCGCACGGTGCGGTGCGCGCGGCCGGCCTGGCGCTGGCACTGCCGGCGCCGACCGGTGGCGAGTTCGTGACCGAGCTGAACCTCGCCGGAGGCGCCTGGGTGAGGTCCTGGGCCGAGCGCCTGCAGGCCG
>JAKLLJ010000304.1 GCA_023150215.1 Thauera sp.
CACCGAGCAACGCGCGGAGCGCGCGCTCGTCCGCTGACGGTGCCCCATCCGGCACCGGTGATAGGGGGCATCGCCCCCTTCACCACCATCGATTTCCCGGGCAGGCTCGCGGCAGTGCTCTTCTGCCAGGGCTGCCCGTGGCGCTGCACCTACTGCCACAATCCGCATCTCCTGCCGCCGCACGACGGCGACCGGTCGTGGGCGGACGTGATCGCCTGGTTGGCGACGCGTCGCGGCCTGCTCGACGGCGTCGTGTTCAGCGGCGGCGAGCCGCTGCTGCAGCGCGGTCTGGCCGCCGCGCTCACCGAGGTTCGCGCCCTGGGCTTCGCCACCGGGCTGCACACCGCCGGCATCTACCCGGAGCGGTTCGCCGCCGTGCTGCCGCTGCTCGACTGGGTCGGCTTCGACGTCAAGGCGCCGTTCGGCGACTACGCCCGCATCGTCGGCTGCGATGGGGGCGGTCCGGCCCGCAATGCGCTGCGGTTGCTGCTCGCTTCCGGGGTCGCCCATGAGATCCGGTGCACTGTCCCGCCTGACATGGATGCCGAAACGGTGGCGCGGCTACGCACCGAACTGCGGGGGATGGGCGTGGCTGCCCTGGAGATCCAGGCATGTCGTCCTTTGGATAGTCTGGCCCGCGTCGGATGAAGGGTGTCGCATCCTCAACGAACCGACTTCGGCGTGCGCCCGAAATACCGCGCAAATGCCGCGCTGAAACTGGCGGGGTGCTCGTAACCGACTGCGTAGGCGGCCTGTGCCACCCGCGATCCGGACTCCAGTAGCGTCCACGCGCGCCGCATGCGTAGCTCCAGCAGGAATCGATGGGGTGGGGCGCCGAACAGTTCGCGAAAGCCCTGTTTGAACTTGCACTCGTTCATGCCCACGGTTGCGCTGAGATACGCAATCGTCAATGCACGGTCCATGTGGTTTTGCATCAGGTCGCGGGCGCGCTGGAGTTTGTCGATGTCGTCGGCGCCGAGATGCGTGGATGACGGCGCGGCGGACGCGCCGGTCGGCATGAGCGGGCGCAGATAATCGGCCGCCAGCGTCAGCGCGGCGATGTGCCGATCCAGCGGCGTTGCCGCCTCGGATGCGACCAGGGGGCGCAGCAAGGCGCGACACCAGGGCGGCGTCGCGTGCTCGCCGAGGATGCGCACGCCCGTGCGGCTGGCCAGGCGGGCCACACCTGCCTCTCCGAGGTAGCGCGACAGCACCGTTCCGGTGAGCACCAGGCGCAGTTGGCGTACCGCTCCTTCCGCATTGAAACGCCGCTCGCCGCGACTCTCGTTGAAAGCGGTGAGGGTCGTGTGCCCGGCCCGGAAGCGCAGGCGGGTTCCTTCCCGCGCCACGAAGCCAGACTCGCCCGATAGACCCAAGGTGATGATCAGTGTCGGACTGCTGCCCGCCTGGACTGTCTCTTCGGCCAGTTCGCGAGTGGGGCGGTAGTGGGAGTGCACCACGGTCAGCCCATCGTCGAGCGCGGTGCGCTCGATCCAGCAATCGCCGAAGCGGTCGGGCAACGCCACGTGCGTTGCGCCCGCCCCCGGGACGGCGGGCCCGGCCGCACCCGTCGCGTGTACGAAATCCGTCATGGCGCCACGCCTCGCTCCCGTTTGTATACAAAACCCTCCCGAACGCAATCGATTCTATATGAGAACGGTTCGCATTGACGAATACCATGCGGTCCACATGAACTCGAGGAGGACAAGCGATGCCCACGATTTCCAGCCGCGCGGCCGGGTTGCTGGCGCTGATTGGCGCGGCCCTGCCGGCCGCGGCGCAGCAGGAGCAAGTACAGGAGCTGCCCGCCGTCACGGTCACGGCGAACAAGCAATCCCAGGCGCTGGAGCGCGTTCCCGCCAGCGTCTCGGCCTTCGACGGCGAAGACCTGCAAGCCGCCGGCATCGACAGCCTCGAAGGCGTGGCGCGGATGACGCCCGGCTTCACCTTCCAGGCGTCGGGGCAGTCGGGCCTGCAGCCGCCGGTGATGCGCGGCCTGACGGCCAACATCATGGGCTTCTCGTCATCGGTCGCGCTGGTGGTCGACGGCGTGCCGACCCTGCGCGGGCAGGGCTTCGACGACAACCTGCTGGGCATCGAGCGGGTGGAGGTGCTGCGTGGGCCGCAGTCCACGCTGTACGGGCGCAACGCCGAGGCCGGCGTGGTCAGCGTCGTCACGCGCCAGCCGGGGAACGATCCCTACGCCGTCGTTTCGGCCGAGCTCGGCAGCCGCGACAAGCGTGCGTTGCGCTTCGATGCGAGCCACGCGCTGGTGAAGGACACCCTCTACCTCGGGGTGGCCGGCGAGTTGTTCCGCCAGGACGGCTTCGTCGACAACGCCTTCAAGGGCGGCAAGGAGGACGACCGCGAACGCCGCAATGGCCGCCTGGCGCTGCGCTGGACGCCCGGCGAGCGCACCGATGCCACGCTGCGCTATGCCCAACGGGAGTATCGCGACGCGGGCTCGCTGTGGGGGTCGGTCAGCGCGCCGCGCGCCACGGTGCGCTCCGGCACCGACAGCTGGAACGACTCGACCGCGCGCACCGTGTCGCTCGACATCGCGCACGAACTGGCGCCCGAGTTGAAGCTGCGTTCGATCACCGCCAATAACGAATTCGCCGACCGTATCAAGCAGGATATCGACTTCATGCCGGCGGACCTGCTGCATGTGAGCCGCGACCACCGTTTCCGCACCTTGTCGCAGGAATTCCGCCTTGAGGGCAGGGCGGGTCGGGCGCAGTGGCTGGCGGGACTCTACGCGGACCGCGACGATCATGACCTGAGTTTCGGGCAGAAGATTCCGTTGGGGGCGACAACGACCTCGGCCACGCAGAAGGGCCACTCGGCGGCGCTGTTCACCCACTGGATCGTCCCGCTGGCGGAGCGGTGGACGGTCACGGCGGGTGCTCGCATCGAGCGCAACGAGGTGCGCTTCGCCCTGGCTGGGGAGCGCGAGCAAACGCGCGAGTGGACCCGCTTCTCGCCCAAGGTGGCGCTGCAGTACCAATGGCGGCAGGACGCACAGGTCTATGCCAGCGTCGCCGACGGTTTTCGTGCCGGCGGTTTCAATGCCTTCGCGCCCGAGGCCTACCGGCGCTACCAGCCGGAACGGGTGCGCTCCTTCGAACTTGGCGTCAAGGGGCGGCTCCTGGCGCGGCGCCTGCGCTACGGCGTCGCGGCCTACGTCATGGACGTGCGTGACATGCAGGTCCAGCAGATCGGCTTGCCCGGCCAGATGTTCCTCACCAACGCGGCATCGGCGCGTCCGGTCGGCATCGATGCCGAGCTGCAGTACCTGCTCGGTTCGGGCTGGCAGCTCCAGGCCGCCCTGGGGCTGAATCGCACCCGTTTCCGCGAGTTCCGGGATGGCGCCAATGATTTCAAGGGCAAGCACAACCCGCTCGCACCGGATATCACCGGCCACCTCGGGGTGCGCTACGACGCCCCGCAAGGCTGGTATGCCCAGGCCCATCTGAGTGGCGCGAGCAAGGTCTATCTCGACGCCGCCAACACCTATGGGCGGGCGGGCTACGGCGTCGTCAACCTGCTGGCGGGCTACACCTTCGGGCGCACCGAGCTGTCCGCCTACGTCCATAACGCCACGAACAAGCAGTACGACACCGTCGGATTTCTCAACGGCGTGGCCACCATCTACAGCCCGCCGCGCGAGCTGGGCGTGCGGCTGACCTGGCGCATGTAAACGGAGCAATGCACATGAATCCTGAAAAACAGCACCCCCTGCAACGCTACTGGGCGCTGGCGGCCGCGCCCATCCAGGCCGAGGCACTGAGCGCAGCCCTGGCGCTGGGCATCTTCGAGTCCCTGGTCGAGCCTCGAACGCCCGACGAGCTCGCCGCCCAGCTCGACCTGGATTCCCGGAACACCGCCCAC
>JAKLLJ010000305.1 GCA_023150215.1 Thauera sp.
ATCGCCGACAACACCCTTTCCAACGCCATCGCCAGGAAGGTGTTCGAGGCGCTGTGGAACGGTGAGGGCC
Organism: Thauera sp.; assembly: GCA_023150215.1. GTDB lineage: Bacteria > Pseudomonadota > Gammaproteobacteria > Burkholderiales > Rhodocyclaceae > Thauera. The sequence continues at coordinate 71 of JAKLLJ010000305.1, forward strand.
GGAGCGCAGACGAAGTCATCGAGAAACAAGGCCTCAAGCAGGTCACCGACAGCGGCGCGATCGAGGCCATGATCGACGAGGTGCTCGCTGCCAACAAGAAATCGGTCGATGAGTTCCGTGCCGGCAAGGAAAAGGCCTTCAACGCCCTGGTCGGCCAGGTCATGAAGGCCAGCAAGGGCAAGGCCAGCCCGGCGCAGGTCAACGAGCTTCTGAAGAAGAAGCTCGGCGCCTGACGAGCGCGGCCACCGCGGAAGGAGGGAAGGACGATGTGCCAGCTGCTGGGCATGAACTGCAATGTGCCGACCGACATCTGCTTCTCGTTCGCGGGTTTTCGCGCCCGCGGCGGACTCACCGACCACCACCGCGACGGCTGGGGGATTGCGTTCTTCGAGGGCCGTGGCGTGCGCGTCTTCCTCGATCCGGCGCCGAGCGCGCATTCCCCGGTGGCGGAGTTGGTGCACCACTATCCGATCCGCTCGCTCAACGTCATTGCCCACATCCGCAAGGCGACCCAGGGCGACATTCGACTGGAGAACACCCATCCCTTCCAGCGCGAGCTCTGGGGGCGCTACTGGATCTTCGCCCACAACGGCAACCTCAAGGACTTCGCACCCAAGCTCTCCGGGCGCTTCCTGCCAGTGGGCTGCACCGACTCCGAACTCGCGTTCTGCCACATCCTCGACACGCTGGCAACGCGCTTTCCCGAGGGCTCGCCCGAACCGGCGGCGCTGCACGCGACCCTGCGCGCACTGGCCTGCGAGATCGGCAGCCGCGGCGAGTTCAACTTCCTGCTCTCCGACGGCGACTGGTTGTTCGCGCACTGCTCGTCCCGCCTGTGCTACGTTGTGCGTCGTGCGCCCTTCGCGGAAGCCCATCTGGCGGACGAGGACCTGACCGTGGACTTCCGCCGCCTCACCGGCGCCGACGACCGCGTGGCGGTGATCGCCACCACGCCACTCACCGACAACGAACGCTGGACACAGATCCCGCCCGGCAACCTGGTCGCCTTTCGCGATGGCGAAGTGCTCGCCCTCGGCGAGACGAGCACCGTGGCGCAGGATTTTCCGCGGCGGCCGCCTGGCCATCCGGTGGATGAGTAACAGTTCCTCGCCTGCACGGTGCATGGCGTCTAGATTTGAATTCCCGCTGCCCTGAACGCCGACCGAGAAACCGATATGGATTGCCCCTTGTGCGCCCTGCCCGCCGGACAGACTCTCTGGGAAGACGACCGCTGCCGCGTGATCCGGGTCGATGACGCCGCCTATCCCGGCTTCTGCCGGGTGGTGTGGGGCGAACACGTGGCCGAGATGACCGACCTCGGCGCGGCCGATCGACGTCATCTGCTCGACGTGGTCATGGCCACCGAGGCGGCACTGCGCAGCCTGCTCCATCCCGACAAGGTCAACCTCGCCAGTTTCGGCAATATGGTCCCCCACCTGCACTGGCACGTGATCCCGCGCTACCGCGACGACCGCCACTTCCCGGAGTCGGTGTGGAGTGCCCCTCAGCGCGAGGGCGTGGCGCACCCGGCTGCCGACCCGGTGGCACTCGCACGCGCGATCGACGGCGCGCTGTATCCAGGCGGACCCGACTGAGCGATGAGCGACGCCATGGACTTCAGCCAGCCCGCCGCCTGCCTTGCGCTTCTCCGCGATCTTCGCCCGACTGATTTCCGGGCCACGCACGCAACCCTCACCCGCATCGTCGACGGCTTGCTCGAGTCTGCCCCGGCACCCAACCAGCACCTCGAAGTGCTGGAGGCAGCACGCGAGACCCTGGCCTTCGTGCAGGGCGAAATGGGCCGCGGCTACAGCACGCACCCCCAGCCCCCCGGGCGCGCAGAGGACGACGCGTTCGAACGTGTGGTCGCACTATGGAAGGCCGTCGCACGCTCCTATGCACGGATTGCCGATGCCGATGCGCGCGAGGGCACCCTGGAGGATCAGCGTGCGCTGCTCGCCCAACGCCGGATGCTGTACGAGGGCCTCGCGCTGATCGAGTACTACCGCGCGCACCTCGAACTGGCGCCCGGACTGTGGCATGCGGTGCACGCCAGCTATGACGACGCGGTGCGCAGCGGCCTCGCACAGGTGCGGGTGGCCGAGCCGCTCAACGAGGTCTGGCACGCGCAAAGCGTGCACGAAACCTACTGCGCCACCCTGCTGGTGGAGCTTGCCAACCCTTATGGGCGCAGCGAGCGCGAGCTGAACTGGATCGTGCGCTGGGCGCAGCGCTTCGCCCCCTATTGCGGCCTCGACAACGAGCTCGAGGGCCACAAGCCGAGCGTCTATGGCATCGACACCGACGGCGACAGCGGCCTGCGTCCGCTCGGTTTTTTGACCCGAACACCGACGCTGCTGCGCTTCGACGGCAGCGCGCTCGCCACCCAGATCCAGGCCGTCCTCGCCCAGTTCAAGCGCGGCGTGAAGCCTTCCTCGCTCGGCCTCGGCACCGACTGCTCGGCGAGCGCCAGCGCACACCTTTTGCTGTCGCTCTACCGCCCCTGGGGGCTGGCTTCCTCGGGACGGCGCTTTCCGCGCCGACGGAAGTCCGGCGCGATCGACTTCACCGGCGACTGGCTGGCGATCAGCTACGCGATCAAGGGCGAACTGTTCCAGCAACCGGCGCAGGAGCATCGACCGCGCGCACTGCGTGACGATATTTCGCTGCTGACCTTCGGCGAACGCGTGCCGACCGTCGACGGCAGCACGCCCGACAGCCGCAAGCGCCACACACAGGCCTTCGATCTCGGCATGGACAGTGAGCACTGGGAGCTCGTGGACCAATCGGTCGGCGGTTTCAAGCTGCGCCGCACTGGCGAGGGCACCCGCCTCGACCACCATCAGCTCATCGGCATCCGCCCGCCCGACGCCGAGCAGCTGCTGATCGCCGACCTGAGCTGGCTGATGTACCGCAACGACGGCGCACTCGAAATCGGCGTCAACGTGTTGCCGGGCGTACCGCGCGTGGTCGGAATCCGGCGCCCCGCGGGCAGCAGCGGCAGCCGGGAACCTTTCCACCAGGCGTTCATGCTGCCGCCCTCGCTGGCACTCAAGTCATCCGGTTCGCTGGTGCTGCCGCCAGGCTGGTTCAAGATCGACAGCCTCATCGAGATCCGGGACGGCGACACCCGCCAGACCTTGCGTCTGGTGAAGCTCCTGATGCGCGGCACGAACTTCGACCAGTGCAGCTTCGACCTGGCCGATCAAGACCTCAATCCAGACTGACCCGCACCGGCGGAAAACGAAGCGCAAAGCGGCTGCCCCGGCCGGGCTCGCTGTCGATCGTCAGCTCGCCTTGGTGCCGCGTGGTGACGTGCTTGACGATGGCGAGGCCGAGTCCGGTGCCGCCCGTCTCGCGCGAACGTCCGCGATCGACACGGTAGAAGCGCTCGGTGAGGCGCGGAATGTGCACCGGGTCGATGCCGATGCCGTCGTCCGCGACCCAGAACTCGCAGCCCGCCGCGTCGGCACGCCAGCCCAGCTCGATGTGTCCGCCCGCAGGGGTATAGCGCACCGCATTGCTGGCCAGGTTGGAAAACGCGCTGTGCAGCTCCTTGCGGCTGCCAATCAGTTCGCCGCTGCCCTCCAGCACCAGGCTCACCCGATGGCGCCCCGCCGACAGCAGCTCGCAGTCACGCGCCACCTCGCGCACCAGGGCCGCAGCCTCCACCCGCTCCTCGACCGGCGCCGGTGCACCGGTCTCGAGCGCCGAGAGAGTGAGCAATTCCTCGATCAGGCGCTGCATGCGCGACGACTGCTCGCTGGCCAGGTTCAGATAGTGAATCACCTCGTCGCGACCCAGCTCGTCCAGGCCA
>JAKLLJ010000306.1 GCA_023150215.1 Thauera sp.
ACCTCGCGCTCGCCGGCCGCGTGCAGGAACTCGCCCGCTACCGCTCGGAATTCTTCGGTCGCCTGCAGGCCGTGCTCGGCAAACGCAAGGACGTGCAGATCGTCGGTGACCGCTTCGTGTTTTCCAGCGAAGTGCTGTTCCCCAGCGCCTCCGACGAAGTCAGCGCCGACGGCATGATCCAGCTCACCCGCCTGGCCGAAACGCTCAAGGCACTCGCCACCGACATGCCCGGCGACCTGCCCTGGGTGCTGCAGGTCGACGGCCACACCGACCGCCGCCCGATCTCCAACGCACGCTTCCCGTCCAACTGGGAGCTGTCCACCGCACGTGCGCTGGCGATCGTCAAGTTCCTGCGCAGCCAGGGCATCCCCCCCGAGCGCCTCGCCGCCACCGGCTACGGCGAATTCCACCCCCTGGACGCCCGCAACACCGAAGACGCCCACGCACGCAACCGCCGCATCGAGCTCAAGCTCACCAGCCGCTGACCCCCGCCCCTGTAGGAGCGGCGGAAGCCGCGAACAGCACGCCTCCGCCAGCGCCGTGCTTCATTCGCCGCCCATTCGCGGCTGCCGCCGCTCCTACAGGTGCTCGGCGGCAGCTCGGGCATCCACGGCGTGCGCAGGCCGGCCTACCCGCACTTCTCCCGCCCAGCCTGCTCGAGGTCGCGCACCACCAGCGACAGCGCCTCCGTCGACAGCAGCACCTCGATCAGCGACAGCACCAGCGACACCGCGCGCGTCACGATGCTGATGCCGAACATCCACTTGCCAGCAATTTCCGCCTCGAGAAACAGCGCCAGCATCGACAGCGCGCACAGCAGGAAGCTCAGCACGCCAAAGCCCTGCATGTACTTCGTGAGCGCGATCCGTCGCGTGAGCCCGGGGAGCTGGCACTGCACCAGCGGCGCGGCACGATCGGGCGAGGCACCGAGCTGGCGGATCACCTGGGCGAGCGTGAGGAAACGGTTGGTATAGGCGAGCAGCAACAGCGAGATCGCCGGGAAAAGCAAGGCGGGCGTGGTGAGGTTCATGGCAGCGACGGCAGTGGGAAACGACCCTCATTGTCGCTGCAAAACCTGCCGAGGAAGACACACGCTGTCAGCCGCAGCGTTCGCGGCTGCCGCCGCTCCTACAGGGGACCGTCGCGCTTTCGGGGGCGGGGGCGACGTTCGCGGCTGCCGCCGCTCCTACAGGGGACCGTCGCGCTTTCGGGGGGCTGTAGGAGCGGCGGAAGCCGCGAATGGGCGCTGCGGTCGCGCCTGCGTTGGGCGCGGCGGGGGCGGACTGACGCGGCGTTCGCGGCTGCCGCCGCTCCTACACAAAAACGCCGCGCGGGGCCCGCTTGGGCGACGCGCGGCGCGATGGCGGCGGGATTACATGCTGCGTCGATACTGCCCGCCCACCTTGTACAGGGCATCGGTGATCTGCCCCAGCGAGCAGTAGCGCACCGCGTCCACCAGCACCTCGAACACGTTGGCGTTGTCGATGACGGCCTGCTGCAGCTTGGCCTGCCACTTGGGCGCCTGGTCCTTGTTGCGGGCGTGGAAGTCGGCGAGGCGCTTCAACTGGCCCTGCTTCTCCTCCTCGGTCGAACGGGCGAGCTCGATCTCCTGCTGCGCCTGGCCCTTCGGATTGAGGAAGGTGTTCACGCCAATGATCGGGTAGGAGCCGTCGTGCTTCTTGTGCTCGTAGTAGAGCGACTCCTCCTGGATCTTGCCGCGCTGATAGCCGGTCTCCATCGCGCCGAGCACGCCGCCGCGCGACGCGATGGCCTCGAACTCCTTCAGCACGGCTTCTTCGACGAGGTCGGTGAGCTCCTCGATGATGAAGGCGCCCTGGTTGGGGTTCTCGTTCTTCGCCAGGCCCCACTCGCGGTTGATGATGAGCTGGATCGCCATCGCGCGCCGCACGGACTCCTCGGTCGGCGTGGTGATCGCCTCGTCGTAGGCGTTGGTGTGCAGCGAGTTGCAGTTGTCGTAGATCGCGATCAGTGCCTGCAGCGTGGTGCGGATGTCGTTGAAGTCCATCTCCTGCGCGTGCAGCGAGCGGCCCGAGGTCTGCACGTGGTACTTCAGCTTCTGGCTGCGCTCGTTGGCGCCGTACTTGTTCTTCATCGCCACCGCCCAGATGCGACGGGCGACGCGGCCGATCACCGAGTATTCCGGGTCCATGCCATTGCTGAAGAAGAAGGACAGGTTGGGTGCGAAGTCGTCGATGTGCATGCCGCGCGCCAGATACGACTCCACGTAGGTGAAGCCGTTCGACAGCGTGAAGGCGAGCTGGCTGATCGGGTTGGCGCCGGCCTCGGCGATGTGATAGCCGGAGATCGACACCGAGTAGAAGTTCTGCACCTTGTGGTGCACGAAAAACTCCTGGATGTCGCCCATCATCTTGAGCGCGAATTCGGTGCTGAAGATGCAGGTGTTCTGGCCCTGGTCTTCCTTGAGGATGTCGGCCTGCACGGTGCCGCGCACGGTCGACAGCGTCCATTCCTTGATCTTCTGCAGCTCGTCCTCGGTCGGGTCGCGGCCGTTGTCGGCCTTGAACTTGACGACCTGCTGGTCGAGCGCGGTGTTGAAGAAGAAGGCGAGGATGATCGGCGCCGGGCCGTTGATGGTCATCGACACCGAGGTGGTCGGGCAGCACAGGTCGAAGCCGTCGTACAGCACCTTCATGTCGTCGAGCGTGGCGATCGACACGCCGGAGTTGCCGATCTTGCCGTAGATGTCCGGACGCGGGTCGGGGTCGCAGCCGTACAGGGTCACCGAGTCGAAGGCGGTGGACAGGCGGTGCGCCGGCATACCTTCGGAGACTTTCTTGAAGCGGCGGTTGGTGCGGAAGGCGTCGCCCTCGCCCGCGAACATGCGGGTCGGGTCCTCGCCCTCGCGCTTGAACGCGAACACACCGGCGGTGTAGGGGAAGGAGCCGGGGACGTTCTCCTTCATCAGGAACTTGAGCGTCTCGCCCGCGTCCTCGAAGCCGGGCAGCGCCACCTTGCGGATCTTGCTGCCCGACAGCGAGGTGCTGGTGAGCTGGGTGCGGATCTCCTTGTCGCGGATCTTCACCACGTACTCGTCGGCGGCGTAGAGCTCGCGCGTCTTCGGCCACATGTCGAGCAGCTTCTTCGCCGCCGGGGTGAGCTCGCCGTCCTTCCAGTCGATGAGTTCGGCGAAGTTGGCACCCAACTGCGCGTCGCTCTTGCCGCACTGCTCGAACAAGCCCTTGGCGATCGCCAGCGACTGGCGCTCGCGCGCCACGCGCGCCTGCTGCTCGACGTGCTTGTGATAGCCGCGCACCGTGTCGGCGATGTCGGCCAGATAGCGGATGCGGTCGGCGGGGACGACGGCGCGGCCCTCGCTTGATGCCTTGACCTTCACCACCGGCAGCTTGCTCTTGGCGGCCTTGAGGCCTTTGCCCACCAGCGCGGGCAGCACGGCCTGGTACAGCGAGGTTACGCCGTCATCGTTGAAGCGCGCCGCCATGGTGCCGAACACCGGCATCTCGTCCGGGCTCTGGCCGAAGAGCTCGCGGTTGCGCTGATACTGCTTGCGCACGTCGCGCAGCGCGTCCTGCGCGCCCTTGCGGTCGAACTTGTTGATCGCCACGAAGTCGGCGAAGTCGAGCATGTCGATCTTCTCGAGCTGGCTGGCGGCACCGAATTCCGGCGTCATCACGTACAGCGACAGATCGACGAAGGGCACGATCGCGGCGTTGCCCTGGCCAATGCCCGAGGTCTCGACGATGACCAGGTCGAAGCCCGCCAGCTTGCACGCGGCGATGACCTCAGGCAGCGCGGCCGAGACTTCCGAGCCGGTGTCACGGGTAGCGAGGGAGCGCATGTAGATGTT
>JAKLLJ010000307.1 GCA_023150215.1 Thauera sp.
CTTGCCACAGGCCGAAGGCAGGCTGCCCGGCACCACGACGGCACCGGACGGAACACGGCCGTAAGTGACCTCGCCGGTTTCGCGATCGTAGATCTTGGTGCTCATGCCAATGTACACGCCCATCGACAGCACCGCGTTTTCCTCGATGATCACGCCTTCCACCACTTCGGAGCGCGCGCCCACGAAGACGTTATCCTCGATGATCACCGGCCCGGCCTGCACCGGCTCGAGCACGCCGCCGATGCCGACGCCGCCCGACAGGTGCACGTTCTTGCCGATCTGCGCGCACGAACCGACCGTCGCCCAGGTATCGACCATCGTGCCTTCATCCACATAAGCGCCGATGTTCACGTACGACGGCATCAGCACCACGTTCCTGCCGATGAAGCTGCCCTTGCGTGCGACGGCCGGCGGCACCACGCGGAAGCCGCCGGCGCGGAACTGCTCGGGGCTGTAGTCGCCGAACTTGGTCGCCACCTTGTCGAAGAAGTTGAGCCCGCCGGCCTCGACGACCTCGTTGTCGCGCAGGCGGAAGGAGATCAGCACGGCCTTCTTGATCCACTGGTTGACCACCCACTGGCCGTCCTTCTTCTCGGCCACGCGCAGCGTGCCGGCGTCGAGGCCGGCGATCACTTCTTCCACCGCGTTGCGGATTTCGGCAGGCGCGGAGGTGGGCGACAGGCTGGCGCGGTTTTCGAAGGCGTCGTCGATGATCTGTTGCAGAGCGTGCATGGGGGGGTCTCTCAGAGGGTTTTGCAAAAATCGATGATGCGCCCGGCGGCTTCGACACATTCGTGGGTGTCGGCCACCAGTGCGATGCGCACGAAGCCGGCGCCTGGATTGACGCCGTGCGCTTCGCGGGCGAGGTAGCTGCCCGGGAGGACCGTCACATTATATTCAGCCTGCAGACGGCGGGCGAATTCGGTGTCCGCGATCGGCGTGCGCACCCAGTAGTAGAAGCCGGCGTCCGGCAGCGTCACCGGCAGCCAGGGCTGCAGCATCGGCGTGATGCGGGCGAATTTTTCACGATAGAGGCGGCGGTTCTCCTCGACGTGCTCCTCGTCGTTCCAGGCCGCGACCGAGGCCGCCTGCACCGCCGGGCTGAGCGCACAGCCGTGGTAGGTGCGGTAGAGGAGGAAGTCCTTGAGGATGTTCGCATCGCCGGCGACGAAGCCCGAGCGCATGCCGGGCACGTTCGAGCGCTTGGACAGGCTGGAGAACATCACTACGTTGCGAAAATCCGTGCGCCCCAGGCGCCAGGCGGCCTCGAGCCCGCCGATCGGCTTGGCGGCATCGTCGAAGTAGATCTCGGAATAGCACTCGTCGGCGGCGATCACGAAGCCGTGGCGGTCGGAGAGTTCGAACAGCGTCTTCCATTCGTCGAGCTTCAACAGGCGCCCGGTCGGGTTGCCCGGAGAACACACGTACACCAACTGCACGTCGCGCCAGGTCGTTTCGTCGATGGCACCGAAATCCGAGCCGAAATCGTTTTCGGGGAGATTGTTGATGAAGATCGGCTCGGCGTTGGCGAGGAAGGCCGCGCCTTCGTAGATCTGGTAGAACGGGTTGGGGCACAACACCCGGGCGCCCGGCCTGCTGCCATCGACGACGCACTGTGCAAAGGCGAACAGCGCCTCGCGGGTGCCGGCGACCGGGATCACCTGGGTCGCGGGGTCGATTTTCGGCAGGCCGTAGCGGCGTTCAAGCCAGTGCGCGATCGCACCGCGCAAGGCATCGCTGCCAAGCGTGGCCGGATAGCTCGACAGGCCGCCGAGGTTGTCGGCCAGCGTCTGGCGGATGAAGCCGGGTGTCGGGTGCTGCGGCTCGCCGATCGACAGGCGGATCGGCTTGAGATGCGCGGGCGGTTCGATGCCGGCGAAGAGCGCGCGCAGTTTCTCGAATGGATAGGTCTGCAGACGGGCAAGATTTGGATTCACTTTGATACGGTTTGCGCACGCGCAAGGCGCGCGCGCAGCGAAGTCGGTAAGGGGGAAGATGTTATCATGCGCAGCCTTCGCGGCCGCCGGCCGCCGCCTTGCCGCGCTCCCGCATCCCGTCCCGCCCTCGACGTGCGTCTTTCCAAGCTCAAACTCGCCGGTTTCAAGACCTTCGTCGACCCCACCACCGTGCTCACCCCCGGCAACCTGGTCGGCGTGGTCGGGCCCAATGGCTGTGGCAAGTCGAACATCATCGACGCGGTGCGCTGGGTGCTCGGCGAGACGCGCGCCTCGGCGCTGCGCGGCGAGTCGATGCAGGACGTCATCTTCAATGGCTCGACCACGCGCAAGGCGGTGTCGCGCGCAAGCGTGGAACTGGTCTTCGACAACGCCGAGGGCAAGGCAGCGGGGCAGTGGTCGCGCTACGCCGAGATTTCGGTCAAGCGCGTGCTCGACCGCTCCGGCGAGTCGACGTATTACATCAACAACGTCCACGTCCGCCGCAAGGACGTCATCGACCTCTTCCTCGGCACCGGCCTCGGTCCGCGCGCCTACGCGATCATCGAGCAGGGCATGATCTCGCGCATCATCGAGGCGCGGCCCGAGGACATCCGCGGCTTTCTCGAGGAAGCGGCAGGCGTCACCAAGTACCGCGAGCGGCGCAAGGAGACCGAGGGGCGTTTGCGCGACGCGCGCGACAACCTCGCCCGCCTCGACGACATCCGCATGGAGCTCGGCGAGCGTATCGGCCACCTGGCGGCACAGGCCGAGGTCGCCGCGCGCTACCAGCAGCTCAACGCCGCCCATGTCGAGAAGCAGCAGCTGTTGTGGCTGGTCAAGCGCAACGAGGCGCGTGCCGAGCACGCCCGCGTGTCGGCTGCGCTCGCCGAAGCCGGCAGCCGCATCGAGGCCGACAGCGCCCGCCTGCAGGAGCTCGAGGCGGTGGTGGAGGCTTGCCGCGAAGCCCATTTCCAGGCTTCCGAGGCTGTCCATGGGGCACAGAACGAGCTTTTTGCGGTGAGTGCCGAGGTCACCCGGCTGGAAACCGAGCTGCAGCACCTCGGCGAAGCGCGCAAGCGCCTCGAAGCTCGTCTTGCTCAGCTCGAGCTCGACCACGCGCACTGGCAGGCGCGGCGCGAGGCGCTCGCCGGTGACCGCGAGCGCTGGCAGGATCTCGCCGAGAACGCGGCGCTGCGCGCCGAACAGGCCGAGGCGCGCCACCTGGAAATCGCCGACCGTCTCCCCGAGCTCGACTCCGCCCGTCACGCCGCCGATGCCACCATGGCCGCGGCACGACGCGAGCTGGCGCAGACCGAGCAGCAACTGCGCGTCGAGGAAGCCAACAAGGCCAGCGCCGGACGCGCCCTCGACGCCTTGCAGCAACGATGTGCGCGGATCGAGGCCGAGCGCGGCAGTATCGCCGGCCCCGACGAACGCACGGTGGCCGTCGCCCAGGCACGCCTGGAGTCCGTAGAAGACGAGCTCGACGCCCGTCAGCACGAGCTTGCCGAACTGCAGCCTCGCCTGCCCGAGGCCCAGGCCGCGCTGAAGGCAGCCTTCGAACACGAACGCTCGGTCCAGCGCCGGCTGACTGAGCTGCGCGCCCGTCGCGATGCGCTCGTCCAGCTGCAGGCCCGCGTGCAGTCGCAGGGCCAGCTCGGCGACTGGCTCAAGCGCCACGGGCTCGAGCACCTGCCGCCGCTGTGGAAGCAGCTCCAGGTCGAGGAAGGCTGGGACGAGGCGGTCCACGCCGTGCTGCGAGAACGCCTGTCGGCGCTCACCTCACCCGATCCCGGGGTCGCGCTCGCCGCCGCACGCACCGTGCTCGACGAGCCCCCTCCCGAGTCCCTCGCCATCGCCCTCCCTTTAGGAGCGCCCGCAGGCGCGAATGCGTCGGTGGC
>JAKLLJ010000308.1 GCA_023150215.1 Thauera sp.
GAACACGATGTCGGCATTGGCCTCGGCAGCGGCCTCGTAGGTCGGCGCAAAGTTGCGGCAGGGGCCACACCAGGCCGCCCAGAAGTCGAGGAACACGATCGGGTTATGCGCGATGGTGTCGTTGAAATTGTCGGCGGTCAGTTCGAGGGTGGCCATGTGCGGCTCCGTTAAGCATCAGGAAGCGCTGATGATACGCAGGTGCGCCGCGTCGGTCACGAACGGAGCGCCGCCATCGCGGCCGCCGGGAGTGCGCCCATGCCGGGTGCACGAAGGTTCGCGCCTGCCGGCGCTCCTACACAAGCCGTCATGCGCTCGGTTGACATGTAGGAGCGCCGGAAGGCGCGAACCCGACGCCCGATCGACCGTGTCGCGCACTCCGCGCGCTGACGTTCGCGCCTTCCGGCGCTCCTACAGAAACCACACCGCGACCTGTAGGAGCGGCGGCAGCCGCGAACCTTGGCGTCGAGCTCGCACAGCGCCCACCCGGGAAGCGGACTTCACACTGCGGCCCCCGCAAGCCCCTCGGCACCGTTTCCAATAGAATGCCGTTTTGTACCGAATCAAAAGGAACCACCATGATCCGCTCCCGCGCCGCCGTCGCCTGGGCTGCCAAGCAGCCGCTCGAAGTCACCGAAGTGGATGTCGCCCCGCCCAAGGCCGGCGAGGTACTGGTGCGCATCGTCGCCACCGGCGTCTGCCACACCGACGCCTACACGCTGTCGGGCGCAGATCCGGAAGGCATCTTCCCGGCCATCCTCGGCCACGAGGGCGGCGGCATCGTCGAGGCGGTGGGCGAAGGCGTGAGCTCGGTGGCGGTCGGCGACCACGTGATCCCGCTGTACACACCCGAATGCGGCAAGTGCAAGTTCTGCCTGTCGGGCAAGACCAACCTCTGCCAGGCGATCCGCGCCACCCAGGGCAAGGGCCTGATGCCCGACGGCAGCAGCCGCTTCAGCAAGGACGGCAAGCCGATCTTCCACTACATGGGCACCTCCACCTTCTCGGAATACACCGTGCTGCCCGAGATCAGCGTGGCGAAGATCCGCAAGGACGCCCCGCTCGACAAGGTCTGCCTGCTCGGCTGCGGCGTCACCACCGGCATCGGCGCGGTACGCAACACCGCCAAGGTCGAGGCCGGTGCCAGCGTGGCGGTGTTCGGCCTCGGCGGCATCGGCCTGTCGGCGATCATCGGCGCGGTCATGAACAAGGCCGGGCGCATCGTCGCGGTCGACATCAACCCCGAGAAGTTCGAGATCGCGCGCCAGCTCGGCGCCACCGACTGCATCAACCCGCTCGACTACGACCGCCCGATCCAGGAGGTCATCGTCGACCTCACCGACGGCGGTGTGGACTACTCCTTCGAGTGCATCGGCAACGTCAAGGTGATGCGCTCGGCGCTGGAGTGCTGCCACAAGGGCTGGGGCGAGTCGGTGATCATCGGCGTGGCCGGCGCGGGCGAGGAGATCTCCACCCGCCCCTTCCAGCTCGTCACCGGGCGGGTGTGGCGCGGCTCGGCCTTCGGCGGCGTGCGCGGGCGCAGCGAGCTGCCCGGCTACGTCGACATGGCGCAGCGCGGCGAGATCCCGCTCGACACCTTCATCACCCACCGCATGGGGCTGGAGGACATCAACAAGGCCTTCGACCTGATGCACGAAGGCAAGAGCATCCGCTCGGTGATCCTGTACTGATGGCGGAGGCCGCGATGACGACCGCCCCCGAGCAGATCGCCGCCAACCGCAGCTTCGGCGGCTGGCACCGCCGCTACCGCCACCGCTCGACAGTGCTCGACTGCGACATGGTGTTCGCACTCTACCTGCCGCCGCAGGCCGAGGCCGGCCCGGTGCCGGCGCTGTACTGGCTGTCCGGGCTCACCTGCACCGACGAGAACTTCATGCAGAAGGCCGGCGCCCAGCGCCTGGCCGCCGAGCTCGGCATCGCGATCGTGGCCCCCGACACCAGCCCGCGTGGCACCGCCGTGCCGGGCGATCCGGATGGAGCGTGGGACTTCGGGCTGGGCGCGGGCTTCTACGTCAACGCGACCGAGGAGCCGTGGAGCCGCCACTACCGCATGCACGACTACGTGGTGGAGGAACTCCCCGCGCTCGTCGAGGCGCATTTCCCGGTGAGCGACGCACGCGCGATCTCCGGCCATTCGATGGGCGGCCACGGCGCGCTGGTCTGCGCGCTGAAGAACCCGGGGCGCTACCGCTCGGTGTCGGCCTTCGCACCGATCGCCAACCCGAGCGCCTGCCCCTGGGGCGAGAAGGCCTTCTCGCGCTACCTCGGCACGGATCGCGCGCGCTGGCTGGAGTGGGACGCCAGCGCGCTGATCGCCGGCGCCCGCGAGCGCCTGCCGCTGCTGGTGGATCAGGGCGAGGCCGACGGCTTCCTCGCCGAACAGCTCCGCCCCGAGGTCCTGCGCGCCGCCTGCACCGCCGCCGGCCATCCGCTGCACCTGCGCCTGCAGCCGGGCTACGACCACAGCTACTATTTCATCGCCAGCTTCATCGACGACCACCTGCGCCACCACGCCGCCGCACTGCGCGGCTGACCCTTCGCCCCCACGCAGCGCGCCGGTCCGCCGACGGCCGGAAGGCGCAAGCGCGGGAGGCTGCCGCCAGACTCAGGTGAGGATGAACTCGGCATCCGGCCGCGGCGCCGGCAGCGGGGTCTCGCCGAGCATCTCGCGCAGGCTGGCCTCGACGCCGGCCACGATCGCGTCGAGGGCTAGGTCGTTCGCCATGATGCCGAACGGCTCCTCGATCTCGTCGCTCAAGGCCTCCAGGGCGAAGAAGGTATAGGACACGAAGGCCACCACCAATGGCGTCATCCAGCCGATCGAGTCCACCAGCCCGAAGGGCAGGAGCATGCAATACAGATAGCAGCTGCGATGCAGGATCACCGAATAGGTGAAGGGTAGCGGCGTGTTGGCGATGCGCTCGCAGCCGCCGAGTGCCGTGGCCAACCCGTCGAGCGAGTTTTCCATGTGCTGCGCCAGCATCGGCGCCAGCATGCCTGCGTCACGACGCTCACGCAGCCATCCTCCAAGCCACAGCAGGACGAGGTTGGGCGCCGAGCGCGCGCCGGAAACACGCGCCAGCACCTCCGCCGGGAGCAGACCATTCAGGTTGGCGGCTGCCGGACGGTCGCGCAGCTCGTTGCGCATCGTCACCGCGAACGCGACCAGGCCGAGCACGAAGGGCCGCGTCTGCTCGACGCCTCCACCGCTGTCCAGGGTCAGCGCCTGGCGCGCCAGGTTGCGCGAACCGACCAGCACATGGCCCCAGAGCTTGCGCGCTTCCCAGTAGCGGTCGTAGCTGGTGTTGATGCGGAAGCCGAGGAAGATCGCCAGCGCCACCCCCATCAGCGAGAACGGCGCCGAGGTCAGCGTCACCTTCCAGTGGAAGAGTTCGCCATGTGCGAGCACGACTGCACAGGCGAGGAAGAACACGAACAGTTGCTGCGACAGGATACGCCGCAGCAGCGAGCCGCGGCGCACGAACAGCAGCCGGACCCAGTGCGGTCGGGGGCGGACGATCATTCACCGATCTCCGTTACAGCAGCGGAGCCAGCCAGCGTGCCGCCTCGTCGATGTCCATGCCGGTGCGGCGCGCCCAGTCCTCGAGCTGGTCGCGGCCGATCTTCGAGATCGCGAAGTAGTGGCTCTCGGGATGGGCGAAGTAGAAGCCGCTCACCGCCGCCGCCGGCATCCACGACCTCGAGCGGCGAGACTTCTGATGCGCACCACGCTTCGGTGGCGCCGGCGCAGGCGCGACCGGCCGCTGCGCGACCTCGGCACGCGCACATGGCTGGCACTGGCCGTCGCCGTC
>JAKLLJ010000309.1 GCA_023150215.1 Thauera sp.
GAGGCGGGCGACGTCGGGGTCGTCCTCGAGCACGAAGATCATGGCCGGGACGGTGTCGGTCGGGCTCTGGGTCATTGCGGGCGGGGCTCCGTGACGGGGTCCGTGGGGGGGATTGCAGGCCTTGGCGATGCGCCCGGCGCCGCGGCGCCGATCGCGGCCGGGAACGCGCGCGCGGAGTCGGTCGCCGCGGCCGCCGCGGGTTCGGGCCCGAGCAGGCGGGTGAGCGCGGCGGCGAGCGTGGCCTGGTCGAAGGGCTTGCGCAGGGTGGGGATGTCCGCCGGGATGCCGTCGGTGAGGGCGGTGTCGCTGGCGTAGCCGGTGACGAGCAGGATCGGCAGCGTCGGGCGCGTCTGGCGCGCGTGACGGGCGAGCGCGCGGCCGTCGATGCCGCCGGGCATCACGGTGTCGCTGACCAGCAGGGCGATGTCGTCGATGTCGCGCAGCAGGCTGAGTGCCTCGACGCCGTCGGCGGCTTCGATGACGCTGTGGCCGAGCCCGGTGAGCTGCATGCGCACAACCTTGCGCACCTCGGGTTCGTCCTCGACCAGCAGCACCGGGCCGTCGAGCGCGCGCGCCGGCATCGTGGCCACGCTCGCGGCGGCGACGGCCACCGAAGCGTCCGCGCTGGCGGTGGGCAGCACGAAGCGCACATGGGTGCCGCGCCCCGGGGTGCTGCGGATGCGGATGTTGCCGCCGGACTGACGCACGAAGCCATACACCATCGACAGGCCGAGCCCGCTGCCGCTGCCAAAGTCCTTGGTGGTGAAGAAGGGTTCGAACACGCGCGGCAGTACGGCGGGCTCGATACCGGTGCCGGTGTCGCTGATGTCGAACTGCACGTAGTCGCCGGGTGGCACCTCGACCACGGTGGCGAGGGCGGTGTCGAGCGTGCGGCGGGCGAGCCCGATGGTGAGCTCGCCGCCGCCGGGCATGGCGTCGCGGGCGTTGATGGCGAGGTTGACGAGCACGTTCTCGAGCTGGTGCGGATCGACCAGGGCGTGCAAGGGCTCGCCGGGCAGGCGCAGGTGGATGCGGATGGTCTCGCCGAGCGTGCGTGCGAGCAGGTGGGTCATGTTGTGCACCAGCACGCCGACCTCGACCGCGGCAGGGGTGAGCGGCTGTCGGCGTGAGAAGGTGAGCAGGCGCCGGATGAGCTCGGCGCCCCGGCGCGCCGCCTGCAGCGAGGGGTCGACGAACTCGGCCCCGGGGCCTGCGCCCATGCGCTGCTGCAGCGCAGAAAGATTGCCGATGATGATCGTGAGCAGGTTGTTGAAGTCGTGTGCGAGCCCGCCGGTGAGCTGGCCGACGGCTTCCATCTTCTGCGCCTGCACGAGCGCGGCCTGGCTGGCCTTCTGCTCGGTGATGTCGATCGACATGACGAAGAAGCCGACCGTGCGGGCGTCGGCGTCGAGCTCGGGCACGACCACGCTGCGCGCGTACACCGTGCGCCCGTCGGCGAGGGTGCGCGCGTATTCGTAGCTCACGCGTTCGCCGATGCGGGCGCGATCGAGATGCGGGCGGATCTGCGCGAAGGCGTCGGCGCCGAAGACTTCGGCGATGCTGCGGCCGATGATCGCGTCCTTGGCGAAGCCGAACCATTCGGCATAGCCCTTGTTGGCGAAGCGGTAGATGTCGTCGCTACCGACGTAGGCGATCAGCGCCGGGACCGAGTCGATGATGAGTTGCAGGCGGTTTTCGCTGCGGCGCAGCGCGCCGGCGATGTCGTCGATCTCGAGGTTGGCCTGGGCCAGCTGCGCGTTGGCGGCCTCGAGCTCGGCCGTACGTTCGCGCACGCGCGCCTCGAGCCGGGCGTTCTGCTGTTCGATGACCGCGGCGTAGTGGCGCTGCTCGGTGATGTCGGTCCACAGCGACACGAAGCCGAGGTTGGGAATCGGCACGCCGCGCACGGCGAGGATGCGGCCGTTGGGGCGGGCGCGCTCGACGTAGTGCGGCTGGAAGCTGCGCGCGGCGGCCATGCGTTCGCGGATCAGGGTCTCGATGTCGCCGGGGCCGTATTCGCCGCGCTCGGCGTTGAAGCGGACGAACTCCTCGAACGGGGTGCCGACGCGAACCAGTGATTCGGGAAAGTCGAGCAGGCGCAGCAGGGCCTTGTTCCAGGTGACCAGCCTGGGGGCGGCGTCGAACACCGCGATCGCCTGATCGAGCAGGTCCAGCCCGGCCAGCAGCAGGTCGTAGCGCCGGCGCTGCTCGGGCGACAGCGCCGAATAGGGGATGCTGCCGTCGTCGTTCCTGATGCTGCTGCCCAAGGGAGGCTCCTCGAAATGGGGTGGGGCGATGTTTGAGGCAGGGGGATGTTTGCACAAAACCGCGCCGCCGTCCCCACCGCCCCCGCGCCCCGCAGATGATCATGAGGTGCCCTGTAGGAGCGGCGGCAGCCGCGAACAGGGGGTGCGGCATGCGCCGCACGTTGGTGCGGTCGATGGGCGCCGGGTTCGCGCCTTCCGGCGCTCCTACAGGGGGGCTGCGCTGGTTTTTGGCACCGGCGGGGGCGCTGTAGGAGCGGCGGCAGCCGCGAACAGGGGGCGTTCATGGAGAAGTGCGCTGTGCTCCGCTGGCCTGGTCGCGAAAGCGTTCGGGGGAGATGCCGGACCAGCTCACGAAGGCGCGGTAGAAGGTGGAGGGGTCGGCGTAGCCGAGGTCGGCGGCGATGCGGGCGATCGGCTGGCGGGTTTTGGCGAGGCGGGCGTAGGCGATGTCGCGGCGGGTGGCTTCCTTGATGTTGCGAAAGCTCGAGCCTTCTTCGTCGAGCCGACGATGCAGGGTGCGCGGCGACAGGTGCAGGCGCCCGGCGACCTCGTCGAGCGACAGGTTCTGCGGCAGCGCGTCGCGCAGGATGTCGCGGACGCGGAACACCATCTCGCGGTCGCGCCGGTAGAGGGTGGTGATCTTGCCGGGGGCGCCGTCGAGGAAGCCGCCGAGTGCGGCCTCGTCGCGGCGCAGCGGCAGCTCGAGCAGGTTGGCCTGCAGGCGGGCGACCAGGCGCGGCGTGTCGAAGCTGGAGTGCTCGGTGTATACCAGCGCGTAGTCGTCGACGTGGGCGGGACGGGCGTAGGGGAAGGCGACCGCGTCGAGCGCCAGTCCGCGGCCGACGAACCAGCTCGCCACGCCGTGCAGCAGGCGCAGCAGCCATTCGTAGGCGAACACGCGCGCCGGCGCGTCGCGCTTGGGGCCGAGGCTGCCGCCGTCGTCGATCAGCAGTTCGGCGCGGGCGCCGTCGCGCTGGAGGTCGATGCGAAACGCGGGCAGCACGATGCGCAGGAAGCGAATCGCACGCGCCAGCGCCTCGCCAAGCGTGGGCGCGCCGAGCATGGCGCGACACAGGAACTCGAAGCTGCCCGGCGGCATCGGCTGCGGCAGCAGGCCGAAGGCCTCGTCGTCGAGCGCTTCGATGCACAGGTTGTAAAGCAGGGCGTAGCGCTCGACCGGGATGCGGCTGGCCGTATCTGCAAGGTCGATGCCGGCGCGCGCGAGCAGCGGTGCGGGGTCGTGGCCGCGGTGGATGAGGCCGGCGAGCATGCCGGTGACGAAGCCGGGTGCGACCGTGGCGCGGCCACGGCGGGGGCGGGGAGCGGCAGGGTTCGGCATCGGGGTGCGGGTCCTCCGCAGGCGCGGCGGTGTGTCGGAGCAGTCGACCTGTAGGAGCGGCGGAAGCCGCGAACGCGTGCGTTCGATCGTCGCGTGTGCGCGGGCCAAGGTTCGCGGCTTCCGCCGCTCCTACAGGAACCATCGGTCCGGCGAGCGCCATCGGTCCGGCGAGCGCCATCGGTCCGGCGAGCGC
>JAKLLJ010000030.1 GCA_023150215.1 Thauera sp.
ACATTGAGCAGCGCCAGCACTGGGACAGGTACATGGCGGCCTACGCCGACTGCCTGCGCGCCACCAGCACGGCCGACTGCCCGTGGTACGTGGTGCCGGCTGACGACAAGAAGAACGCCCGCCTGATCGTGTCGCAGATCCTGGTCGACACCCTGGCCGCGCTCGACATGCGCTATCCGGCGATCACCCTGGCACGACGCGAGAAGCTGCTCGAGATCCGCCGCCAGCTCGCCGCCGGCGAGACCTGATCCGCGCCTTGGGGCAGCGCCTGCCGCAGATCGTAATTCCACCGCCGCGTCCGCCCCGGCGAGCACCGCCCCCACATCTGCATTCGCGGCTTCCGCCGCTCCCACAGCGTGCCGGAACGCGGCGGCATCGGGACGTAAACGTGGCAGAAACGTGGCGGCATCGCGCCAAGAACGCGGCGGCGTCGGACGGAAACGTGGCGGCATCGCGCCGGAAACGCGGCGGCGTCGGGACGGAAACGCGGCGGTTTTTGTAGGAGCGCCGGAAGGCGCGAACGCGGGGCGATCCGCACGAATGCGTTCTTGTAGGAGCGCCGGAAGGCGCGAACACGGCGATGGAGATCCGCCTACGCGTCGCGTGCGGGGGCGCTGGGTTCGCGGCTGCCGCCGCTCCTACAGGGGCACCGGAAGCGAACGCCGCGATCCGCGCTCAACGCACCGCTGACGCCGCGCGCACGGTCCAGTCCACCACCTCGGCCGACAGCCGGTCGGCGCCGTCGCCGAAGGCCTGCACCACCGCCGGCACCGCCGCGTCCGCAGCGACCGTGCGCACCTCGAAGGTCCGGCTGGCGACGATGCGGCGGGTGGCGGTGTGCACCAGGCGGGCATCGAGACGCACCACGGCCTCGGGGTGGCCGTCGCGGTATTCGCCCTGGAAGGCGCGCAGCTCGCTGTCGAGCTCGAAGTCGGCCTGCCACTGCTTGTCGTCACTGCTGAGCGCGGCAACGCGCCCATCGGCGCGGAAGGCGTCGAGCAGGCGATTGCGCACCAGCACCGGCGCCGGGTCGCTCCAGCCGGCGCCCTTATAGACGCTGACGCGATTGTCCTCGGGCACGACGACGATGCGCTGGCCGGACAGATGCACGCCCGCGGCCGGACGCGCGATGCGCAGCGACCATGGCGCAGCCTGGGGGGCGGATGCGGCGCCGCGGGCGCTTGCCGGCAGCAGATAGACCTCGAGCGGCTCGGCCTTGGGCAGGATGGAGCACGCGGGCAGGAGCAGCGCAGCACCGAAGGCGGCCAGCCCGATCCAGCGCTCGACGCGCCCGGCGAGCGCTGCGCGCGCCCATGCGCCAGGATGCCTTGGCGCGTCACCCTTGATGGCCCGCACGGATTGCAGCGTCTTCATGGCGTGAACTCCTTGGTCGGTTCGAGGCCGAGCAGGTAGTCGGCGGGGCGGTCTTCGAGCTGGCGGGTGATCGCGCGCAGCGAGCCGAGCGTGGCGCGCAGCTCGGCCACCGCCGGGCCCACTTCGGCCAGCCCGCGCATGCCGGCGTCGAGATGACCGCGGTTGTCGGCGAGCAGCCGATCGACCGAGCTCATCGCACGCTCGAAGGCCTGCATCGCGTCGCGTGCGCTGTCCAGGGTCTGCGTGCCCTGCTTCTCGACCAGTCGATTGGCGGTGCCGAGCACGCGGGTCGCCTCGACGAGCGTGGCGCTGGCGTCGCGGCTGGCCTGGGTGATCTGGCGCAGCGCGGCGCCGAGATCGTCACGCTGCGCGGCGAGCGCGGCGGTGGCCTGCTCGAGGTTGTCGAGCGTGCGGCCGATGCCGGCGACGTTTTCGGGCGAGAACAGCGCGCGCGCCTGCACCATCAGCTCGTTGACGTTGGTGATCGCATCCTCGCCGTCGGCAAGCAGGCGGCTCAGCGGCGACGGCGCCGCCACGATCCGTGCCACCTCCCCCCTCTCGGACAACAGCGGCGCGCTCGCGGGGTTGCTGCCGCTGGTCAAGCGGATCATCGTCAGCCCGGTGATGCCCGCCGGCACCAGGCGCGCCTGGGTGTCGGTCCGCACCGGTGCGGTGCTGTCCACGCGAACCCGGGCGATCACCCGGTGCGCGTCCTCGGGATCGAGCCGCAGGCTGACGACGTCGCCGATCTTGATGCCGTTGAACTCCACCGTGCCACCCTTGGAGAGGCCGGACACCGCCTCCTGGAAGACGATGTCGTAGACCTCGAACTGGCGATCGGCATCGCTCTTGCCCAGCCACAGCGCAAACATCAGCGCGGCGCAAACGACGAGCAGGGTGAAGAGGCCTATCAGCACGTGATGGGCGCGGGTTTCCATGTCAGGTTTTCTCCGTTGCAGCAGGCCGGGCACGGGCGGCGGCCACCGCGGTGGCGGCGGCACGGCCGCGCGGGCCATGGAAGTAGTCGCGGATCCAGGCGTCGTCGATGGCGGCGACTTCGTCCAGGCCGGCATTGACCAGCACCTTCTTCTGCGCCAGCACGGCGACGCGGTCGGTGATGGTGTAGATGGTGTCGAGGTCGTGGGTGACGATGAACACGGTGAGCCCCAGCGCATCGCGCAAGGTGAGGATGAGCTGGTCGAAGGCGGCGGCGCCGATCGGGTCGAGGCCGGCAGTGGGCTCGTCGAGAAACAGGATGTCGGGGTCGAGCGCTAGCGCACGCGCGAGCGCGGCGCGCTTGACCATGCCGCCCGAAAGATCCGCGGGGAACTTGCCGCCGGCGCTCGCCGGCAGCCCGGCGAGTGCGATCTTGAGCGCGGCCAGCGCGGCCGCCTCGCCCCGCGACAGGCCGGCATGCTCGATCAAGGGCAGTGCCACGTTCTCGGCAACGGTGAGCGACGAGAACAGCGCCCCCTTCTGGAACAGCACGCCGAAGCGGCGCTCGACCTGCTTGCGGCGTGCGTCGGGCAAGTCCAGCAGGTCTTCGCCGAACACGAGCACGCGGCCCGCACGCGGCCGGTTGAGGCCGACGATGGTGCGCAGCAGCACCGACTTGCCAGTGCCCGAGCCACCCACCACGCTGAGGATCTCGCCACGGCGCACGTCGAGGTCGAGCGCATCGTGCACCACCTGGGCACCAAACTGGTTGCGCACGCCGCGCACCTCGATGACGTTCTCCGCGCCCTTCACGGCCGCGCTCACCAGCCCATCTCCATGCAGAACAGCGCCGCAACCGCATCGACCACGATCACCACGAAAATCGACTGCACCACCGCCGAGGTGGTGTGTTCGCCCACCGACTGCGCGCTGCCCTGCACGCGAAAGCCTTCCAGGCAGCCGATCACCGCGATCAGGAAGGCGAAGATCGGCGCCTTGGCCATGCCGACAAGGAAGTGGATGAGGCCGACGTTATCGTGGATCCGCGACAGGAACAGCACCGGCGAGATGTCGAGCGTGGTCGCCGACACCAGCATGCCGCCGATGATGCCCGACAGCATGGCGACGAAAGTGAGGATGGGCAGCGCGATCAGCAGCGCGTACACCCGCGGCAGCACCAGCAACTCGACCGGATCGAGGCCGAGGACACGGATCGCGTCGACCTCCTCATTGGCGCGCATCGAGCCGATCTGCGCGGTGAACGAGCTCGCCGTGCGGCCGGCGACGATGATCGCGGTCAGCAGCACGCCGAACTCGCGCAGGAAGGAGTACGCGACCAGATCGACGGTGAAGATGCTCGCGCCGAAGTTGGCGAGCACGGTGGCGCCGAGGAAGGCGACCACCGCGCCGATGAGGAAGGTCAGCAGCGCGATGATCGGCACCGCGTCGAGCCCGGTGCGCTCGAGGTTGGCGACCAGCGCGGTCATGCGCCAGCGCCGCGGCTGCACCGCCACGCGCAGCGCGGTCTCCAGGATCAGGCCGATGAAGCCGGTGAGGCCGACAAGATGTCGCCAGAACACCACCATGGCCTCGCCGATGTCGGCGAGCACGTCACCGAGCGCGCTGCCGTCGGCGCTGGCAGCGGCTGCGGGCGGCTCGGCGAGCGCATCGGCAACCGCCTTCAGCAAGGCACGCCGCTCGCGCGGCAAGGCGCTGTCGTCGCTGAGCAAGGCCGCGACACGCTCGGCGCCGAGCAGCGCGTGCAGCAGGCGCGCGCCGGCGGTGTCGAGTGCATCGAGCGCACCGAGCTCGACCCGCGTCGAGCCGTCGAGGCGGCCGTCGAGCACCCTCACCTGCGCACTCAGCGCCGCGTGATGGGCGAGCGTCCACGCGCCGCTGACCTTCAGTAAGGTACCGCGCTCGGTCGCAAGCAGTTCGGCACCGCCCGGGGACATCGTGCGGAAGACCGAGGTGCTCATTGCAGACCCCGTTTGAGCGCCGACCCACGCCCCGCCACTGCGGCCGGCGCAGCCCGCAGTTCGGCACGATCGTCCGGCACCGCCAACCAGGCCGTGGTGGTCGCCGGGCGGAGCAGGCGGGCAAACAGGCCGTCCATGAATTCGCTGCGGAGGCAGGCGAGGTCGACCTCGCCCTTGCTCAGGCGCGCCAGCAAGGGCGCCGAGGCCACCGCATACGAGATCGCGCCGAACAGCAGCGTGTGCAGGGCCAGAGGGCTGCGCATGCTGAAGATGCCGGCATCGATCGCCTCCTGCCAGAGCGGCAGGAACATCGCGTGCACCGGCTCGACGACACGGCGGACGAGGTCATCGGCGCGGTCGCTGCCATCGGCCATCTCTCGCATCACGAAGCGGATCGCCTGCGGGTGGCGTGCCGCCTGCTCGAACATCGCGCCCACCGCAGTCACCACCCGCGCCTCGATCGGTGCCGCGGCCGGCTCGAGTTCGTCAAGCGCGCCCAGTTCGGCACGAACCTGCGCCTCGATGCGCTCGACCACCGCGGCCCACAGCTCGGCCTTGGAGCCGAAATAGTGCGCCACCATCGACACATCGCAGCCCGCGCCGGCCGCGATCGTGCGCAAGCTCGCGGCCTCGAAACCCTGCGCACCAAAGGCGTCGAGCGCGGCATCGAGCAGGCGGGCACGGTAGTTCGCGTCCTGGCCGCGCGGACGGCCACGGCCACGCGCAGGTCTGGCTGAGTCGGCGAGATCGGGCATGGTGAAGATGGGAACAGGAATGACGCGCGATATTACAACATGCGTTGAATTGCCCCGATACCGATTTTGGGGCTGGCGGGGGGCTGGCGGGCAGGCCTGCGCCTCACCGCCCCGCGCGCCACCGAATGGAAAGGTTCGCGGCTGCCGCCGCTCCTACAGGCGCCGGGTGGGAGGGTTCGCGGCGGCCGCCGCTCCTACAGGTGCGAGTGGAGGAGCTGGCGGCTTGCACTGCGACCACGAAGTCCGGGGTTTGATTTAGGAGCCGCGGCAGCCGCGAGCTTTTCAAGGCCTGCATTCCACCGCCGCCCCCGCCCCGCACTTCATCCTTTCATCCCGCTTGACCCAATATCCAACAAGTGTTGAAATTACCCACGAACGCGGCGGACATGTGCGCACGCGCGCAATTGCGCTCCGCCCGGGGAGAATCGCATGAGCAACAGCACACGCAGCCGGCTGGTGTGGATCGCCGCCGGGGTCCTCGTCATTGCCGCCGCCGGCGCCTGGCAGCTCCTTCGCCCGCCGCCCGACGACGGCAGCTTCGTGCGTGGCAACGGCCGCATCGAGGCCACCGAGGTCGACGTCGCCGCCAAGGCGCCCGGTCGGGTGGACGAGATCCTGGTCAATGAAGGCGACTTCGTGAGCGCGAACGACGTGGTCGCGCGCATGGACGTCAAGGGGCTGGAGGCTCAACTCGCGCAGGCGCAAGCCGAGGTCGCCAACGCCATCAGCGCGCGTGAAACGGCGCGCGCCCTGGTCGCCCAGCGCCATGCCGACGTCGCGATGGCCGAGGCCGTGCTGGTGCAGCGCCGTGCCGACGCCGACGTCGCGCGCAGCACCGTGGCGCGCTCGCGGGCCCTGCTCGCCGACCGCGCCACCTCGGCGCAGAAGGTCGAGGACGACGCCGCACGCGCGCGCAGCGCCGAGGCCGACATCACGGTCGCGCAGGCGCAGATCGCCGCCGCCCACGCGGGCGTGCGCGCAGCCGAAGCCCAGGTGCAGCAAGCCGAGGCCGCGATCCGCGCCACCGAGGCGGTGGCCGCCCGCCTGCAAACCGAGATCGCCGACGGCGAGTTGCGCGCCCCGCGCAGCGGCCGCGTGCAGTACCGCGTGGTGCAGCCGGGCGAGGTAATCGGCGGTGGCGGCAAGGTGGTGAGCCTGGTCGACGTCGGCGACGTGTACATGACCTTCTTCCTGCCCGAAATGGCTGCCGGCCGCGTTGCGCTCGGCAGCGAGGTGCGCATCGTGCTCGACGCCGCGCAGGCCTTCGTGATCCCGGCCAGGGTGTCCTACGTGGCCAGCGTCGCGCAATTCACGCCCAAGACCGTCGAGACGCAGAGCGAGCGCCAGAAGATGGTGTTCCGCGTCAAGGCGCGCATCGACCCCGAACTGCTCGCCCGCTACCCCGAGCAAGTCAAGACCGGCTTGCCCGGCCTGGCCCACCTGCGCCTGAACGCACAGCGCGCGTGGCCGCCCGAGTTGCAGGTGAGGCTGCCGTGAGCGACCGGCACGGCGACCCGGCCCGCACCGGTGCGCCCCTCCTTTCGCGCCCCGCCAGCCCGCCGACCACGGCGCTTGCGCCCGTGCCGGCCGCGATCACCGCGCCGCCGGTCGTGCGCTTGGCGGAGGTCCGTCACCGCTACGGCGAAACGCTCGCCGCCGACGGCCTCAGCCTCGACATCCCGGCCGGACGCATGGTCGGCTTCATCGGCCCGGACGGCGTGGGCAAATCGACCTGGCTGGGCCTCATCGCCGGCGCGCGCAAGATCCAGCATGGCAAGGTCGAGGTGCTCGGCGGCGACATGATGGACGTCCGCCACCGCGCGCGCGTCTGCCCGCGCATCGCCTACATGCCGCAGGGCCTGGGCAAGAATCTCTACCCCACGCTGTCGGTGTTCGAGAACATCGACTTCTTCGGCCGCCTGTTCGGCCAGACGCAGGCCGAGCGCACACGCCGGATCGCCGACCTGCTCGCCGCCACCGGCCTGACCGCGTTCGCCGAGCGCCCCGCCAACAAGCTCTCCGGCGGCATGAAGCAGAAGCTTGGCCTGTGCTGCGCGCTGATCCACGACCCCGATCTGCTCATCCTCGACGAGCCCACCACCGGTGTCGATCCGCTGTCGCGGCGGCAGTTCTGGGCGCTGATCGCACGCATCCGCGCTGGGCGCCCGGGCATGAGCGTCCTGATCGCCACCGCCTATATGGAAGAGGCCGAAGGCTACGACTGGCTGGTGGCGGTGGACGCCGGGTGCGTGCTCGCCACCGGCACGCCGGAAGCACTGCGTGCCGCCGGCCGATCCGACTCGCTGGAGGACGCCTTCATTGCGCTGCTGCCCGAGGAGCGTCGGCGCGACCACCACCGGCTGGAGATTCCGCCGCACGCGGCAGGCGAGATCGTCATCGAGGCGCGCGGCCTGCAGATGCGCTTCGGCGACTTCGTCGCGGTGGACGATATCAACCTGCAGGTGCGGCGCGGCGAGATCTTCGGCTTCCTCGGCTCCAACGGCTGCGGCAAGTCGACCACGATGAAGATGCTCACCGGCCTGCTCGAACCGAGCGCCGGCGAGGCGCTGCTGCTCGGCAGCCGGCTCGACGCGAACAACATCGCCACCCGCCGCCGCGTCGGCTACATGTCGCAGGCTTTCTCGCTCTACGGGGAGTTGTCGGTACGGCAGAACCTCGACCTGCACGCACGCCTGTTCGAGTTGCCCGCGGCCGCGGCCGAGGCACGCATCGCCGACCTCGCCCGCCGCTTCGACCTCGGCCGGGTGATGGATACCCAGCCCGACGCGCTGCCGCTGGGCATCCGCCAGCGCCTGCAGCTCGCGGTGGCGGTGCTGCACCGGCCCGACGTGCTGATCCTCGACGAACCGACCTCGGGCGTCGACCCGGTGGCGCGCGATCATTTCTGGGAATTGATCGTCGATCTGTCGCGCAAGGACGGGGTGACGATCTTCATCACCACCCACTTCATGAACGAGGCCGGGCGCTGCGACCGCATCTCGCTGATGCACGCGGGGCGCATCCTCGCCAGCGACACCCCGGCGGCGCTCACCGCGGCGCGCGGCTGCGAGCGCCTGGAGGACGCGTTCATCGCGTATCTGGAGGAGGCGAGCGGCGTCGCGCCCGACCCGGAGGCGGAACGGATGCCAGGCGCCGAAGTTCGCGCCTGCCGGCGCTCCTACAGCCCGCCCGATGCCACCGACACCCCCTGTAGGAGCGGCGGCAGCCGCGAACCCGGCAGCTCCGCAGCGCCGACGCCGACCTCCGACACCCCCCGCCACGCCGAACGCCTCGCGCGCTTCAGCCTGGCGCGCCTGCTCAGCTTCTCGGCGCGCGAGGCGACCGAACTGCGCCGCGATCCGGTGCGCCTGACCCTCGCCCTGCTCGGCAGCCTGGTGCTGATGCTGGTGATGGGCTACGGCATCACCATGGACGTGGAAGACCTGCACTACGCCGTGCTCGACCACGACCGCAGCGTCGCCAGCCAGCAGTACACGCTGCGCATCGCGGGCTCGCGCTACTTCCTCGAACAGGCGCCGCTGGCGAGCCACGCCGACCTCGACGCGCGCATGCGCGCAGGCGGGCTGGCGATGGCGATCGAGATCCCGCCCGGCTTCGGTCGCGACCTCGCACGCGGCAAGGCTCCGCAGGTGGCGGTGTGGCTGGACGGCTCGATGCCGCTGCGCGCCGAGCTCGCGCGCGCCTACGTCGGCGGCGTGCACGCACAGACCCTCGCCGACGTGATCGCCGAATCCGGCGCCGGCCCGGTGCGCGCGCTCGCCGGCGTCGAGCCGCGCTACCGCTACAACCCCGAGCTGCTCAGCCTGGTGTCGATGGTGCCCAAGGTGATCCCGCTGCTGCTGGTGTTCATCCCCGCCATGCTCACCGCGCTCGGCGTGGTGCGCGAGAAGGAGCTCGGTTCCATCCTCAATGTGTACACCACGCCGGTGACCCGGCTCGAGTTCCTGATCGGCAAGCAGTTGCCCTACATCGCGCTGTCGATGTTCAACTTCGTGCTGATGTTCGTACTCGCGGTGACGCTGTTCCAGGTGCCGTTCAAGGGCAGCCTGCTCGCGCTCGCCACCGGCGCGCTGCTCTACGTCACCGCCACCACCGGGCTGGGTCTGCTCGCGTCCACGCTCACCAACAGCCAGGTCGCCGCGCTCGCCGGCACCTCGATCGGCACCCTGCTGCCGGCGATCCAGTTCTCCGGGCTGATGGACCCGGTCAGCTCGCTCGAAGGCGGCGGCTACTGGATCGGCGCGATCTACCCGACCACCCACTTCCTCACCATCGCCAGCGGCACCTTCTCGAAGGCGCTCGGGTTCGCGGAGCTGGCCGGCGCCTTCCTCCCGCTGCTGCTGGCGATCCCGGTGCTCACGCTGCTGTCGGCGGCGCTGCTCGGGAAGCAAGCAAAGTGACGGCGATGACCCACCTGCGCAACACCTGGCACCTCGGCATCAAGGAGTTCCGCAGCCTGGCGCGCGACATGGCGCTGATGTTCCTGATCGTGTTCATGTTCAGCGCCTCGATCTACGCCGACGCCCGCGCAAAGCCCGAGAGCCTCAACCGCGCCTCGATCGCGGTGGTGGATGAGGACCGCTCGCTGCTGTCCGGCCGCATCATCGCCGCGCTGCAGCCGCCGCAATTCATCCCGCCGGTGCACGTCGGCCTGGCCGACATGGACCGCGGCATGGACGCCGGGCTGCACACCTTCGTGCTCGACATCCCGCCCGACTTCCAGCGCGACGTGCTCGCCGGCCGCAGTCCGGCGCTGCAGCTGAACGTCGACGCCACCCGCCAGGGCCAGGCGCAGACCGGCGCCGGCTACATCCAGAGCATCATCAGCGACGAGGTGCGCGCCTTCGTGCAGCGCGTGCGTGCGCCCGCGCCGCAGCCGGTCGAGCTGGTGGCGCGCGCGATGTTCAACCCCAACCTCGAGGCGAGCTGGTTTGCCGCCATCAACGCCATCATCAACAACGTCACCCTGCTCGGCATCCTGCTCACCGGCGCGGCGCTGATCCGCGAGCGCGAGCACGGCACCATCGAGCACCTGCTGGTGATGCCGGTCAGCGCGCTCGAGATCATGCTGTCGAAGATCTGGTCGATGGGCGTGGTGGTGCTGGTGGCCTCGTCCTTCTCGCTGCAGGTGATGGTGAAGGGCGTGCTCGGCATCGACGTGGCCGGGTCGGCGCTGCTCTTCGGCGCCGGCACCCTGCTCTACCTCTTCGCCGCCGCCTCGATCGGCATCTACATGGGCACGATCGCACGCTCGATGCCGCAGTTCGGGCTGATGTCCATTCTGGTGCTGCTGCCGCTGCAGATCCTCTCCGGCGGCGTGACCCCGCGCGAGAGCATGCCCGAGGCCATCCAGACCCTGATGGCGCTGGCGCCGACCACGCACTACGTCTCGCTGGCGCAGGCCATATTGTTCCGCGGCGCGGGGGTGGACGTGGTGTGGCCGGCCTTCGTCATGGTGACACTGATCGGCGCGGTATTTCTGGCGCTGGCCCACCACCGCCTACGCCGCACCATCGGTGCGATGCAGGGCTGAACAAGCGGCCGCAGCCACGCAGGACGCCGTCCCGTCCCGACACGGACTGTCACCGGATTGCCCCCTGCGCGCGCCAACAATGCGGACTATGCCACAGCACGAATACCCCCGCCGAGATACACTGAAATCGTCAATATCTTCATTACTGACAATTCAAGGCACAAGCCTCGCTCTTTCACCACCCAAAACGGGTATGATCAGACGATTTCAGGTTCCCTCAGGCAGCGTCATGAACGACCGGCACGGCACGCGGCACACGGTTCTTGTCGTGGACGACACGCCCGCGAACATCACCGTCCTCGGCGAAACGCTGCGCCCCCACTACCAGGTGCGCGTCGCCATTTCGGGCGAGCGCGCGCTGCGGGCGGTAGCCCTGTCCCCGCAGCCCGATCTGATCCTGCTCGACATCATGATGGCAGGCATGGACGGCTACGAGGTGCTGAACACGCTCAAGGCCAATGAAGCGACCCGTGACATCCCGGTGATCTTCATCACCGCCATGGATTCGGTGGAGAGCGAGACGCAAGGACTCGCGCTCGGCGCGGTCGATTACATCACCAAGCCCTTGAACCCCGACATCGTGCTCGCACGCGTGCGCACCCACATCGAGCTGTCGCAGGCGCGCAGCCGCCTGAACGACCAGAACGCATGGCTGGAGCAGGAGGTGTCCCGGCGCATGCGCGAGAACGCCCTGATCCAGGACCTCAGCCTGCGTGCGCTGGCCTGCCTCGCCGAGGTTCGGGACACCGAGACCGGCAACCACATTCTTCGCACACAGTCCTTCGTCGACCTGCTCGCCCGCCACCTCGCCGACCACCCCGACTACCGTGCCGCGCTCGCGGGCGAGCGCCTCGGCATGGTGGTCAAGAGCGCGCCGCTGCACGACATCGGCAAGATCGGCATTCCCGACTCGATCCTGCTCAAGCCCGGGCGACTCACCCCCGAGGAGTTCGAGGTCATGAAGACCCACCCGCTCATCGGTGCGCAGGCCATCGCGCGAGCCATGGAGCGAGCACTGGCGGGCAGCGAGGAAGTGCCCGGCAGCCTCACCGGCGGCGCCTTCGCCTTCATGGAAACCGCGCACGAGATCGCGCTCGGCCATCATGAAAAATGGGACGGCAGTGGCTACCCCGCCGGGCTCAAGGGCGACGAGATCCCCATCTCGGCGCGGCTGATGGCGCTCGCGGACGTCTTCGATGCATTGATCTCGCGGCGCATCTACAAGGCGCCGATGGCCTTCGAGGAGGTGAGCCGGATCATCGTCGCCGAGCGCGGCCGTCATTTCGATCCGGTCATCGTGGACGCATTCCTCGCGCTGCGCCCGCGCTTCGCCGAGGTGGCGCGGCGCCTCGCCGACGCGGAGCCGGCTGCGAGCACCGCTGCATGAACCGACCCCCGGACCACGATCGGCTGCGCTACCTCGCAGCGTTCCTGCTCCCGATGCTGCTCCTGGCCCTGGCCCTGGCCCTGGCCGCCGCGAGCCTTTTTGGCTACCAGCAGCTCAAGACGAGCACCCAGGGCGTCGAGCGCCAGATTCATCGCCATCTCGGCCACATCACCGAAGCAGTGGCGTTCAGCGACGCACTCGATCGAACCAACGCCGAGTTCCAGGCCCTGCTCGAAGACGCGCGCGCGCGTCCCGACGCCTCCGCAGCCGGGCCGGATCAACGCATTGCCCGACTCGACGTGCAACTCGCGACCCTCGCGCGCCGGCTCGACGCACTCGGCGCATGGTCTGCCGACACGGCTTCGCATGCGCACGCGGTGGATGACTTCCAGGCCTATCGCACCCTGGTGATGGCCTCGCTCACCGCCGAAGCCGGCTCGACCGGGGGCGCCCACGACGTCGCCCGCATCGACCTCGTCTATCACGACCTTTCCCTGCATGTGAACGCGCTCGTCGCCCTGGTCTCGGCCGATGCCTCGCAAGCCACGTCCGCCCACGTCCGCGAGATCGACACGCGGATCGAGCGCAGCCTCGAGCTCAGTCTGCTCGTGATCACGCTCGCCGTCGCACTGACGATCGCCCTCGCCCACCGCCTCTCCGGACATCTGCGCATGCTCGCCCAGGCCCTCGGCGAGCTCGCACGCGACGAACTCGCCCCCCCGGAGCTCATCCCGCTGCGCCAACTCGGCGCGAAGAAGGGCAGCCAGCTGAGCGCACTCGCCGCCGCCGTGCTCAAATTCCGCGACACCCGTCTCGCCCAGAAGGACAGCGAGCACCTGTTGCGGACCGTGATCGAGGAGGCGCCGTGCGCGATCGAAGTCGTCGATCCGGACACGCTGGGCTTTCTCCAGACCAACGCCTACACGCGGCGAACCCTGGGCTACAGCGAGGCCGAGCTGCGCCGCATGACCGTCGCCGACATTCAGGGCGAGTTGCCGCCGGCGCGCCTGGCCTTGCTGGTGCAGGAAATCCTCGAAAAGCGCAGCGTCGAGTTCGAGACCGTGCATCGCTGCGCCGACGGCAGGCTGTTCGATGCCAGCGTGCGCATCCGCGCGATCAAGCTGAACGGCAAGGACTACCTGCTCGGCATCTGGCAGGACGTCAGCGGCGAGCGCCAGACCCTGCAGGCATTGAAGAAGTTCTCGCTCGCCATCGAGCAGAGCCCGAACGCGGTGATCATCACCGACATCGACGCCCGCATCGAATATGTGAACGACGCCTTCGTGCACAAGACCGGCTACCCACGCGAGGACGCGATGGGCAGGAACCCGCGCTTCCTCAAGTCGGGCAAGACCCCGCCCGAGGTCTACGCCGACATGTGGAGCACCCTCACCCGCGGCGAAGCCTGGCGCGGCGAGCTCTCGAACCGCACCCGCGGCGGCAGCGAGCAGGTCGAGCGCGCGGTGATCACGCCCTTGCGCCAGGCCGACGGACGCATCACCCACTACGTCGCGGTGAAGGAAGACATCACCGCCGAAAAGAAGAAGAACGCGGAACTGCTCCGCCTGTTCACCGCCGTGGAGCAAAGCCCGGACAGCATCGTCATCACCGATCTGGATGCGCGGATCGAGTACGTCAACCAGGCCTTCGTCGACACCACCGGCTACAGCCGCGAAGAGGCTATCGGCCAAAACCCGCGCGTGCTTCAGACCGGCAAGACGTCAAAGCAGATCTACCGAGAGATGTGGGAAAGCCTCACCCGAGGCATCCCCTGGCGAGGCGAGCTGCTCAACAAGCGCAAGGATGGCAGCGAGTACATCGAACTGGCGCACATCGCCCCGATCCGGCAGCCCGACGGGCGCGTCACGCACTACCTCGCGATCAAGCAGAACATCACCGAAAAGCGCCGGCTGGTCGAGGAGCTCGAGCGTCATCGCCACCACCTCGAACAACTGGTCGACGAGCGCTCGGCCGAGCTCGTCGCCGCGCGCGATGCGGCAGACGTCGCCAACCGCGCCAAGAGCGAGTTCCTCGCCAACATGAGCCACGAGATCCGCACCCCGCTCAACGCGATCATCGGCCTCAGCCACCTCCTCGCCAAGGATCTGCACGACAGCGCCCAGCAGGCACGCCTGAGCAAGATCTCCGGCGCGGCCAAGCACCTGCTGCAGATCATCAACGACATCCTCGACCTGTCGAAGATCGAGGCCGGCCGGCTCGACCTGGAGGCCAACGATTTCGACCCGGCTCGCATGGTCATGAACGCCGTCGAGCTGGTCCGCGAGCAAGCCGGGCAGAAGGACCTCGCCATCGTGCTCGAGCTCGACGCGCTCCCGCCCCGGGTGCATGGCGACGCCCTCAGGCTGGGCCAGATCGTGCTGAACTTCGCCAGCAATGCGGTCAAATTCACCGCGCACGGGCAGGTCCTCATTCGTGCCCGGATCCTGTCTGCCCAGGGCAAGGACCTGCTGGTGCGCTTCGAGGTGTCGGACACCGGGATCGGCATGGACGAAGCGCAGTGCAGCCGGCTGTTCCAGCCCTTCGAACAGGCCGACCGCTCCACCACGCGCAAGTACGGTGGCACCGGTCTGGGCCTGGCCATCTCGCGTCGCCTCACCGAGCTCATGGGCGGCCGGATCGGCGTCGACAGCGTGGCCGGCACCGGCAGCACATTCTGGATCGAGGTCCCGCTCGAGCTGCGTGCGGCCGCGCAGGCATCGCTTCAGGACGCGCCGCGCGCCGTGATCGAGCGTCCCGCCGGCTGCACACGGGAGGGCGGGCTTGCGGGCGTGCACATCCTGCTCGCGGAGGACAACCCGATCAATCGCGAAGTCGCGGTCGCCATCCTGAGCGCGGCCGGGGCCCGCATCGACACTGCAGAGAACGGGCAGGAAGCCGTGGAGAAGGCGCTCGCCAGCCGCTACGACCTGATCCTGATGGACATGCAGATGCCGGTCATGGACGGCCTCGCCGCCACCCGGCTGCTGCGCAGCCGCCGCGAGCTGCACGAGCTGCCCATCCTGGCCATGACCGCCAACGCGTTCGCCGAGGATCGCCAGCTCTGCATCGACGCCGGCATGAACGATCACATTGCCAAGCCGGTCGAGCCCGCGATCCTGTGCGAGACGATCACGCGCTGGCTTCCGCTCACGCCGCCCGCACACGCCCTGCCGCCCGCCGCGGAGGCGGCACCACCCGCCCTCGCCGCGGCCGACGGTGACGACGCCGCGTTCGCGCGCCTGGCCGGTGTTGCCGATCTCGACGTCGACGTCGGGCTGAAGTACGCGCTTGGCGAACGCAGCCTCTACCTCGATCTGCTCGAGCAGTATGCGGACGGCGACTACGGCAGTGTCCTGCTGCAAGCCCTCGAGGCCGGCGACACCGAGACCTTGCATCGCACCGCACACTCGCTCAAGGCGGTGGCGGCAACGATCGGCGCCAGCGCCCTGCGCCACGCGGCCGCCGCAGCGGACAGCCTCCTCGCCAGTGCGCAGAGGGGTCCGCAGGCACTCGCGCACGACGTTTCCGTGCGCGCCGCGATCACCGCCCTCACTGCCCGCAGCACACGCCTCGGCGAGGCCCTCCGCGTCATCACACGCGAGCGCCACCCCGGTCCGGTCGAGCTGCCGCAGCACGCCAGCGCACCCGCCGCGGCCGTCGATCCGACGCAAGTCGCGGAAGTCCTCGCCAACCTGGACCACCTGCTCACCCTCGGCGACCTCGGCGCGCGCGAGCTGCTCGGCGAGCACCGCGAGCTGCTGCGGGCGGAGCTGGGCGAGCATTTGCGCATGATCGAGGACAGGCTGTCGATCTTCGCATTCGACGAAGCCCTGGCCGACCTGCACGCCGCGATCGCCAGCCGGACCCGCAGCGCCCCCGCTTGAACACCCTGCGCATGGAGTGAATCACACCGATGTCCCCGCCCGCCTCCAGTCCCGCCCGCCGCCGCAGCCTCGCCGAACCCTTCGCGCCCCCGGCCGAGCGCAACCCGCTCGACCGCCGCGTGCATGCCGCGATCGCGCGCGCCACCGCCTCGGTGTCGCCGATCGCCCTGCTGCTCGCCACGGTGGACTGGGCGGGCCATCTCGCGCTGTCGCCGGGCAAGCGCATGGAACTCGCCGACCTCGGCCTCGCCCAGGGGCGCCGCCTGCTGCGCTACGCCCAGGAGCTCGCCGCCACACCGCCAGGCTCGCCCGCGCACGCCTGCATCGAGCCGCCGGCGCAGGACCGCCGCTTCAGCGCCCCCGAATGGCAGGCGTGGCCGTTCAACCTGATGCACCAGTCCTTCCTGCTCGCCCAGGAATGGTGGGACGCCGCCGCCCATGGCGTGGCCGGGGTGTCGCATCATCACGAACAGGTGGTCGCCTTCGCCGCGCGCCAGTTACTCGACATGTGCTCGCCCGGCAACTTCCTGCCCACCAACCCGGTCGTGCTGCGCACCACGCTCGCCAGCGGCGGGGTCAACCTCGCGCGCGGCACCACCCACGCGGTGGAAGACCTCGGCCGCCTGCTCACCGGTGCAGCGCCCGCCGGCACCGGGAACTTCGTCGTCGGCCGCGACGTCGCCGTCACCCCGGGCAAGGTGGTCTGTCGCAACCCGCTCATCGAACTGATCCAGTACGCACCGGGCACCGCCGAGGTGCACGCCGAGCCGGTGCTGATCGTGCCGGCGTGGATCATGAAGTACTACATCCTCGACCTGTCGCCGCACAACTCGCTGATCAAGTACCTGGTCGACCAGGGCCACACGGTGTTCTGCATCTCGTGGAAGAACCCCGGCGTCGACGAGCGCGAGCTCGACATGGACGACTACCTCGAGCTCGGCTTCTTCGCCGCGCTCGAGGCGATCAACGCCATCGTCCCCGGACAGAAGGTGCACGCCACCGGCTACTGCCTGGGCGGCACCCTGCTCGCGATCGCCGCCGCGGCGATGGACCGCGACGGCGACGCGCGCCTCGGCTCGATGACGCTGTTCACCGCGCAGACCGACTTCACCGAGCCGGGCGAGCTGGCGCTCTTCATCGACGAGAGCGAGGTCAGCCTGCTCGAGGCGCAGATGGCGGAGACCGGCTTCCTCACTGCCGGCCAGATGGCGGGCGCGTTCCAGATCCTGCGCTCGAACGACCTGCTGTGGTCGCGCATCGTCGGCGAATACCTGATGGGCGAGCGCGCACCGATGAACGACCTGATGGCCTGGAACGCCGACGCCACCCGCATGCCGGCACGCATGCACAGTCAGTACCTGCGTCGGCTGTTCCTCAACGACGACCTCAGCGAGGGGCGCTACCCGGTGCGCGGCAAGCCGGTGTCGCTGTCGGATATCGACCTGCCGGTGTTCTGCGTCGCCACCCTCACCGACCACGTCGCGCCCTGGCGCTCGGTCTATAAGCTGCATTATCTGGTGCTGGCCGAGCTCACCTTCGTGCTCACGAGCGGCGGCCACAATGCCGGTATCGTCAGCGAGCCCGGCCGGCCGCGCCGCAGCTTCCGCATGCGCACCCGCCCGGCAGGGGGCAACTACGTGCCGCCCGACGACTGGGTGCTGCAGGTGCCCCAAACCGAGGGCTCGTGGTGGCCGGCGTGGAGCGCCTGGCTGGCCGCACGCGACGGCGAACGCGTCGCACCGCCGGCCTTGGGCGCGGCGGCGGCGGGCTATCCTGCGCTGGAGGATGCGCCCGGGCGCTATGTATACGAGAAATAGCCGGCACGGCGCCGACGATGCCGCAATAGCGCACGGCGGCGGCCGTAGAAGCGCTCGGCTAACGCCACTCCTGCCGGGGATCGCTGGTGCGCATGCGCGGTGACTGACGGAGAGCGCGGCCGGATTCGCGCCTTCCGGCGCTCCTACATGGGGGTCGATGGTGCGGATGGGGGCGACGGGGACCGCTGCCGGATTCGCGCCTGCCGGCGCTCCTACACGGGGATCGATGGTGCGTTGTAGGAGCGGCGGAAGCCGCGAACTTTTACGGCCAGCCCGGAACACCGCGGTTTCTGCTGCCCCACCCTTTCGCGGCTTCCGCCGCTCCTACAGCACGGCCGGACGCCAGGGGCGCCGGGGGCCCCGG
>JAKLLJ010000310.1 GCA_023150215.1 Thauera sp.
CGAACGTGCTTGATCGACCGTCGCCACACCGGAAAGGTTCGGCGCCATGTCGGACAGCACCACATCCACCCCCGCGCCCGCGAGGCGTGCCTCGAGCGCCTCGAGCACTGCGTCTTCGGTGAAGTCGCCAAGCAGGAAGTCCACGCCCGCCACCGCCTCCATCGGCAGCAGATCGAGCGCAAAGATGCGCGCCTTCGGCCCACAGCGCCTGACCGCGACCTGACACCACGAGCCGGGCGCAGCGCCCAGATCGACCACGACCGCAGCGGGGCGCAGCAGATGATCGCGCTCGTCGATCTCCAGCAGCTTGTAGGCCGCACGGGCACGATAGCCATCGGCCTGCGCGCGCTGCACCCAGGGATCGTTGACATGATCGTGCACCCAGGCACGGCTGGTCTTGTTCTTCTTCATCCTGTCCTCCGGCCGCGGTTCGCGGCCATCCCGGGCGCGCACGGGGTAGAATCCGCGTCCCGGGCTTCACCCATCCAGAGAATTGCAATGACCGAGCTTACCCCGGCCGCACGTCGCGACCTGCGCGCCCGCGCCCACCACCTCAACCCCGTCGTCACTGTCGCCGGCAATGGTCTCGCACCCAGTGTCCTCGCCGAGATCGAGCGTGCACTGCAAGCGCACGAACTGATCAAGGTGAAAGTCCAGGGCACCGAACGCGAACAGCGCGAGTTACTGATGCAAACGCTGTGCACAGCCCTCGACGCCGAGCCGGTGCAACACATCGGCAGCGTCCTGGTGGTGTGGCGCCAGCGCCGCGAGGAAGACAAGCCTGCGGTAGCGGCCGAGAAAAAACCCGCCCGCGCAGCAACGGCCAAGTCTGCCGCTGCCTTCGCGGCCGCCGCCCGCCGCGCCGCGCTCACCAAGGCGAGCGCCGAATCGCGCCGCTCGCCCGCGCGCAGCCCTGCGCCGCGCGGGCGCAGCGCTGGCAGCGGTTCGCGCGGACGCTGAAACGCAGCTTGCCGGGGGTGCGTTGACACAACGAGGCGGTGCAGCGCACCGCCTTCGTCTTTACGACGCGCCCGGAAACGGTCAGATGTAACGGACGTCGATCACCTCGTACTCGCGCACGCCGCCAGGCGCCTGCACCTCCGCGACGTCACCCGCGTACTTGCCAATCAGTGCCCGCGCGATTGGCGAGCTGATCGAGATCTTGTTGTCCTTGATGTCGGCCTCGTCGTCACCGACGATCTGGTAAGTGACGGTCTGGCCGGACTCCAGGTCCTCGAGCTCGACCGTGGCGCCAAACACGCAGCGCCCGTCTGCATCGAGCAGCTTGGGGTCGATGATCTGGGCGTTGGCGAGCTTGCTCTCGACCTCCATGATCCGCCCCTCGATGAAGCCCTGGCGATCCTTGGCCGCCTCGTACTCGGCATTCTCGGACAAGTCGCCGTGCGAGCGCGCTTCGGCGATCGCAGCGATCACGCTGGGGCGCTCGACGGTTTTCAGGCGGTGAAGCTCGGTGCGAAGTTTCTCGGCACCGGCAACGGTAAGCGGGGTCTTGTTCATGCTTGCTGTTTCAGTTCGGCGTGCAGGGCCTGCACGGAATACACCTCGAGGCCACCGGAGAGGTGACGCATGCCCATGCATGCGGCACGCGCGCCCTCGATGGTGGTGAAGATCGACACCTTGGCGGCGAGCGCGCTGGTGCGGATGGAGCGCGAGTCGGCGATCGCCTGGCGCTTCTCATCGACGGTGTTGATCACCAGCACGATCTCCTCGTTCTTGATCAGGTCGACGATGTGCGGGCGTCCTTCATTGACCTTGTTGACCACGCTCACCGGGATCCCGGATGCCTCGATCGCCGCCGCCGTGCCACGGGTGGCGACCAGCGCGAAACCCAGGTCGTGCAGTTCGCGTGCGACCTCGACCGCAACCGGCTTGTCCGACGGACGCACACTGATGAACACCGTGCCGGAAGTCGGCAGGCGCACGCCGGCGCCGATCTGGCTCTTGACGAAAGCTTCGGCGAAGCTGCGCCCCACGCCCATGACCTCGCCGGTGGATTTCATCTCGGGACCGAGAATGGTGTCGACACCGGGGAACTTGACGAACGGGAACACCGCCTCCTTGACCGAGTAGTAGGGCGGCACGACCTCGCCGGTCACGCCCTGCTCGGCCAGCGTCTGCCCCGCCATGCAGCGCGCCGCGATCTTGGCCAGCGGCAGCGAGCAGGCCTTGGACACGAAGGGCACCGTGCGCGAGGCGCGCGGATTGACCTCGAGCACGTAGACCACCGCATTGTCGCCCTCGCCCTGGATCGCGAACTGCACGTTCATCAGGCCGACCACCTTGAGCGCGCGTGCCATGGCTTCGGTCTGGCGACGCAGCTCGTCCTGCAGCTTCGCCGACAGCGTATAGGGCGGCAGCGAGCACGCCGAGTCGCCCGAGTGCACGCCGGCCTGCTCAATGTGCTCCATGATGCCGCCGATCATGACCTGCTTGCCATCGGACAGCGCATCGACGTCCACCTCGGTGGCGTCGTTGAGGAAGCGGTCGAGCAGCACCGGCGACTCGTTGGAGACCTTGACCGCCTCGCGCATGTAGCGCTCGAGATCCTTCTGCTCGTGCACGATCTCCATCGCGCGCCCGCCGAGCACGTAGCTGGGGCGTACCACCAGCGGATAGCCGATCTCCGCCGCCAGTCGAACCGCCGCCTCGGGCGTGCGCGCGGTGCGGTTGGGCGGCTGCTTGAGGCCAAGCTCGTTGAGCAGTTGCTGGAAGCGCTCGCGGTCCTCGGCGGCGTCGATCATGTCCGGGCTGGTGCCGATGATCGGCACGCCATTGGCTTCGAGCGCCTGCGCGCGCTTGAGCGGGGTCTGGCCGCCGAACTGCACGATCACGCCGACCGGCTTCTCGATATGCACGATCTCGAGCAGGTCCTCGAGCGTGATCGGCTCGAAGTACAGGCGGTCCGAGGTGTCGTAGTCGGTGGACACGGTCTCCGGGTTGCAGTTGACCATGATGGTCTCGTACCCGTCTTCGCGCAGCGCAAGCGCCGCATGCACGCAGCAGTAGTCGAACTCGATGCCCTGGCCGATGCGGTTGGGGCCGCCGCCGAGCACCATGATCTTCTTGCGCTCGGTCGGCATCGCCTCGCACTCGTCCTCGTACGAGGAATACAGATAGGCGGTGGAGGTGGCGAATTCGGCCGCGCAGGTGTCGACGCGCTTGAACACCGGGCGCACCCCGAGCGTGTGGCGATGCAGACGCACCGCGGTCTCGTCGGTGTTGAGCAGCTTGGCCAGGCGGCGGTCGGAGAAACCCTTCTTCTTCAGTTCGCGCAGCTCGGGCGCCTGCAGCGCCTTCAACGAACGGCCGGCGAGCGCCTTCTCGGACAGCACGATGTCCTCGATCTGGGCGAGGAACCAGGGGTCGATCTTCGACAGGTTGAAGACCTGCTCGAGGCTCATGCCCTCGCGGAAGGCCTGGCCCACGTACCAGATGCGCTGGGCGCCGGGATTGGAGATCTCGTGCTCGAGGTCCTCGCGATCGGCCTCGACTTCATCGAGGCCATACACGCCGACTTCGAGCCCGCGCAGCGCCTTCTGGAAGGACTCCTGGAAGCTGCGGCCCATTGCCATGACCTCGCCCACCGACTTCATCTGCGTGGTCAGGCGGTCGTTGGCCTGCGGGAACTTCTCGAACGCGAAGCGCGGGATCTTGGTGACGACGTAGTCGATCGAGGGCTCGAAGGACGCCGGGGTGGCGCCGCCGGTGATATCGTTGCGCAGCTCGTCGAGCGTGTAGCCGACCGCCAGCTTGGC
>JAKLLJ010000311.1 GCA_023150215.1 Thauera sp.
CGCTGCCGGCAACTTCATCGGCGGCGGCACCGGCAGCGGCCTGCTGCTGTGGGCCGCGATCGCCGCCAGCGGACACGGCACCGAGACCACCCCCACGCTGCTGATCGCGCTCGCCTGTATCGGCGTCGGTCTGTTCTGCGTGTGGATGGAGATCGGCCGTCCGCTGCGCGCGCTCAACGTGTTCTTCCATGCGCGCACCTCGTGGATGACACGCGAGGCGATCATCGCCGGCCCGCTCTTCCTGTGCGGCGCGATCGCGTTGTTCACCGGCTCGCTGTTCTTCACCTGGCTGGCTGCGCTGATCGCGATGAGCTTCCTGTACTGCCAGGCGCGCATCCTGCAAGCCGCACGCGGCATTCCCGCCTGGCGCGAGCCGGCGCTGCTGGCGCTGCTCGTGGTCACCGGGCTGGCCGAGGGCGCGGGCGTGCTTGCGCTCGTGTCGCCGATGCTGGCCGGATCGCCCGGCAGCGAGTTCGCCGCACCGCTGCTGGTGCTGGTGGTGCTGCGCTACGCGATGTCGCGACGCTACACCCGCCGCATCGCCGCGCCCGGCAACGCACCCCTCAAGACCGTGCGGGCACTGCGCGAAACCGACCGCCAGTTCCTCCTGCTCGGGCATTATTTCCCGGCCGCGCTGCTGGTCATTACGCTCTTCGTCGGCGGCAGCTTCGGCACCGTGCTGCTCGCCCTCGCCGGGGTGGCGGTCACCGCCGGCGGCTGGCTGTTCAAGCTCGCCCTGATCACCCGCATCGCCTACACCCAGGGTTTCGCGCTGCAACACGTGCCAGCGCGCACCCCCGGCCACGCCCACCCGGGTGTCAAGCCGGGCTGGAACTGAAACACCGTCTCCACCCACCCCGGCGGCGGCGCGCAAACCGCCCACCGCCGGCACAAGGAGTGCAAGCATGTACGAAGTCAGGATTCACGGCCGTGGTGGTCAGGGCGCCGTGCTCGCAGCCCAGTTGCTCGCGACCGCGCTGGTGTTCGACGGCAAGTACGCAGTCTCCATCCCCGCCTTCGGTTTCGAGCGCCGCGGCGCGCCGGTGGTGTCCTTCATCCGCTCCAGCGAACGCGAGATCCGCCAGCTCACCAACATCTACGCGCCTGACTGCATCGTCTGCGTCGATCCCGCGCTCGCCCGCACCGTGAACATCTTCGCCGGCCTCAAGCCCGGCGGCACCCTGGTGCAGGCCACCTCACGCCCGCTCGCCGAGATCGACGTGCCCGACAGCGTCGGCACCGTCGGCCTGTGCGACGCGGTGCGCATCGCCACCGAGATCTTCGGCCGCCCGATCACCAACACCCTGATGCTGGGCGCCTTCGCGCGCAGCACCGGCCAGGTCTCGCTCGACGCCCTCAAGAAGGTGATCGAGCAATCCGATTTCCGCGATGCCGGGCTGCGCCAGAACCTCGACGCCCTCGAGCGCGGCTACGCGGAAACGACCGTGCACACCCTCGAACGGAGGATCACAGCATGAGCGAACGCCACCAACACTACCCGGCCTGGCACCTCAAGGAGGCCGGGGTTCCCGACGACCTCTGTCCGGTCGCCACCGAGCAGAGTCCGATGTTGCCGGGCGACTGGCGCAGCTTCCGCCCGGTCGTCGATCGCGACAAGTGCGTCAAGTGCGCGGTGTGCTGGCTCTACTGTCCGGTGCAGTGCGTCGAGGAGCACGCCGCCTGGTTCGACTTCGACATGAAGACCTGCAAGGGCTG
Source organism: Thauera sp. (assembly GCA_023150215.1). Taxonomy (GTDB): domain Bacteria; phylum Pseudomonadota; class Gammaproteobacteria; order Burkholderiales; family Rhodocyclaceae; genus Thauera. Next base: position 1,717 of record JAKLLJ010000311.1, read on the forward strand.
CGGCATCTGCGCGCACGAATGCCCGCAGCGGGCGATCACCATGATTCCGGAGGCGCAATGAACACCACCACGCTCGACACCGCTCCCACCACCGAAAAGCGCCCGGCACCGCAGCTGATGCTGTGCGAGGGCAACGAGGCCGCCGCGCTCGGCGTCGCGCTCGCCCGCCCCGACATGGTCGCGGTGTATCCGATCACGCCGCAGACCTCGCTGGTCGAAAAGCTCGCCAAGCTCATCGCCGACGGCCGGATGGACGCCGACATCGTCGATGCCGAGGGCGAGCATTCGGTGCTGTCGGTACTGCAGGGCGGCGCGCTCGCCGGCGCACGCACCTACACCGCGACCTGCGGCCCCGGCCTGGCCTTCATGTTCGAGCCCTACTTCCGCACCTCGGGCATGCGCCTGCCGCTGGTGATGACCATCGTCACCCGCGACGGCATCACCCCGCAGTCGGTGTGGGGCGGCCACCAGGACGCGATGACGGTGCGCGAGGCGGGCTGGATCCAGATGTACTGCGAGACCGTGCAGGAGGTGCTCGACACCACGGTGATGGCCTTCCATCTCGCCGAGCACCACGACGTGATGCTGCCGGTCAACGTGTGCCTCGACGGCAACTACCTGTCCTATGGCACCTCGCGCATCGAGATGCCCGATCAGGCCGAGGTGGACGACTTCATGGGGCGCAAGGACGTCAACTGGCACGTTGCCCTCGACCCCCTGCGCCCGATGGCGGTCGACCCGCTCACCGGCGGCTCGGGCGGCAACGGTCCCGAGACCTTCGTGCGTTACCGCCGCGGCCAGTGCGCCGGCATGAAGAACGCGCTGCGCGTGATCACCGACATGCACGAGGACTGGGCGCGCCGCTTCGGCGAAGGCCACCGCTTCGCGCCGCTGGTCGAGGAATACCAGCTCGACGATGCCGAGTACGCGATCATGACCCTGGGCAGCATGACCGGCGCCGCCAAGGACGCGGTCGACGAGGCCCGCGCAGCGGGCGAGAAGGTGGGCCTGATCAAGATCAAGACCTTCAGCCCCTTCCCGGTCGAGGCGCTGCAGCACGCATTGCGCGGCGTGCGTGCGCTCGGCGTGGTGGACCGCTCGGTCAATTTCCGCTGGAACTGCGGCCCGATGTTCCAGGAGACACTGGGCGTGCTCTACCGCCTCGGCCGCCAGGTGCCGGCGCAAAGCTTCATCGGCGGTCTCGCCGGTGCCGACCTCACCGTCACCACCTTCCACCGCGTCATCGACGAGACCCGCGCCCTGCTCGAGCGCGCGCCCTCCGACGAACCGGTCTGGCTCAACGCCAAAGACTGAGCGCCAAGGACCGAGGAAACCGCCATGCACACCACCGACTACCTGATCGCCGGCAGCAGCCACGCCGCGCTCGAGGCCATCAACGCGATCCGCATGCACGACGGCGAAGGCAGCATCACCGTCGTCACCCGTGACCCGCACCGCCCCTACTCACCCACCGTGCTGCCCTACGTGGTCTCGGGACGCTCGACGCCCGAACGCGTATTCCTGCGCGACGACGACTTCTTCACCGCCAACAAGGTCGACTACCGCAGCGCCTGTGCGCTCGCCGCCATCGACCCCGCGGCGCACCAGGCGCGCCTCGCCGACGGCAGCACGATCGGCTACCGCAAGCTGCTGCTGGCCACCGGCGCCAGCCCGATCGTGCCGCCGATCCCCGGCATCGAGCACGTCGACTACCACGTGCTGCGCACGCTCGACGACGCCACCCGGCTGCGCGCAGCGATGGCCGCATCGAAGAACGCGGTCGTGCTCGGCGCCGGCCTGGTCGGCATGCACGCCGCCGAAAACCTGGTCAAGGCCGGCGCCAGCGTCACCATCGTCGAGATGAGCAAGCAGCTCACCTCCGGCTACTTCGACGAAGTCGCCGCCGGCATGATCGAGCAGGCCTTCCTCGGCAACGGCGCGAAGATCCGCACCGGCCACCGCGTCGTCGGCCTCGAGCCGAGCGCCGACGGCGCCACCCTGAAGCTCGACAACGGCGACACCAT
>JAKLLJ010000312.1 GCA_023150215.1 Thauera sp.
AGCTTCGATGCTTTCACATCGTAGTCAAAGATACCTCCGTAGTTCGCGACCGCGTGCGGCGAGGTCGGCGAGTTTCTCGGCAATGGCGTTCTGGCGTTCGGCTTCCATGGCTGCGGCTCCGGCTGAATCTGGGAAACCGCGCATTATACCGGCAGTGAGCGATCAATCGGCGTGCTCAAGGTCCTCGATCACCGCCTTGAGGAACCGCGCCGCCTCGCCGCCGGTGACCACGCGATCGAAGGACAGGCTCAGCGGCAGCACCCGGCGCACCGCCGGTGCGCCGTCGACCGCCAGCACCTGCTCATGCACCCGCCCCGCGCCGAGGATCGCCACCGTCGGCGGCACCACCAGCGGCGAGGCGTACTTGCCGCCGATCATGCCGAAGTTCGACAGCGTGATGGTGTGGCCGCGCAGCTCCTCGGCGGGAATTCGGCGCGCCTGCACGTCGGCACGCATGCGGTCGAGGCCGCGCCGCAGGTCGTCCGCGTCGCGGCGGGCGACGTCGCGCAGCACCGGCACGAAGAGCCCGTCGGGCAGGTCGACTGCGATGCCGACATCGATGCGTGGGATCAGGCGACGGGTCAGGGTGTGGCGCTCGTACCAGGCGTTGAGCGCCGGTTCGGCGCGGCAGCCGGCGACCAGCGCGCGGATCAGCCGGATCGTCACGTCGGTGGCAGGCGCCCAGGCCTGGATCACTGCATCGTCGATCACGGTGGCGGCGGCGACCTCGCTCTGTGCCAGCGTCATGTTCTGCGCCATCGCCCGGCGCACGCCGCGCAGCGGCTCGGCGGGGCCGGCGTCGGCGAGCGCGCGTGCGGCGCGCTGCACGTCCTCGCGGGTGACCACGCCGTCGGCGCCCGAGGGCGTCACCAGCTCGAGCTCGACCTGCAGCTGGCGGGCGAGCGCACGCACCGCTGGGGTGGCGCGGACCGCCGGACCGCCATGGGCGGCCGGGGCAATCGCTGCCGGCGCCTCGGTGCGCACCTCGGTACCGACCTGCATCTCACCGACCACGGTGCCGCTGTCGGCATCACCGTCGCCCGCAGTGCCGCCCTCGAAACCGGCCAGGGGCGCGCCCACATGCACCAGCTGGCCGACCTCGCCGTACAGCTTCGCGACCCGGCCGCTGAACGGGGAGGGAATATCGACGATCGCCTTGGCGGTCTCGACCGACACCAGCGGCTGGTCGGCGGCGATCTCGTCGCCGGCCTTGACGTGCCATTCGACGATCTCGGCGTCCTGCAGTCCTTCGCCCAGGTCGGGCAGCTTGAAGATCTTCATGATGCCTCCAGGGTCTTGCGCGCCGCCGCGACGATGCGCTCGACGCTCGGCAGATACTGGGTTTCGAGCCGCGACAGCGGCATCACCGTGTCGTAGCCGGTGACGCGCTGCACCGGCGCGAGCAGGGAATAGAGGCCTTCCTCGGCGAGGTTGGCGGCGATCTCGGCGCCCAGGCCGGCGGTGCGCGCGGCCTCGTGCACGATCACGCAGCGCCCGGTGCGCGCCACCGACTCGAGGATGGTCGGCAGGTCGAGCGGCTTCAGGGTGGCGACGTCGATGACCTCGGCCGAGATGCCCTCGGCGGCGAGTGCGTCGGCGGCGGCCTGGGTCTCATGCAGCATCGCGCCCCAGCTCACCAGGGTGAGGTCGGTGCCGCCGCGCAGGGTGAAGCACACGTCCAGCGGCAGCGCCTCGCCGTCGTCGGCCACCTCCTGGCGGAACAGGCGGTACATCCGCGTCGGCTCGAGGAACATCACCGGGTCGGGGTCGCGGATCGCCGCCAGCAGCAGGCCGTAGGCGCGCGCGGGCGAGGAGGGCATCACCACGCGCAGGCCGGGGGTGTGGGCGAGCATCGCCTCCGGGCTCTCGGAGTGGTGCTCGGGCGCGTGGATGCCGCCGCCGCAGGGTGTGCGCACCACCAGCGGGCAGGCCAGGCGGCCGCGCGTGCGGTTGCGCAGGCGTGCGGCGTGGTTGATGAGGTGGTCGAGCGCCGGATAGAGGAAGCCGGAGAACTGGATCTCCGCCACCGGCTTGAGACCCATCGCCGCCATGCCGATCGCGCTGCCGACGATCGCGGTCTCGGCGAGTGGGGTGTCGAGCACGCGGCCGGCGCCGAAGCGCTGCTGCAAGCCGGCAGTGGCGCGAAACACGCCGCCGTTGCCACCGATGTCCTCACCGAGCAGCAGCACCGACTCGTCGCGCGCCAACTCGTGGGCGAGCGCCAGGTTGATCGCTTCCACAAGATTGATCTCAGCCATGATCGCCTCCCGGGTGTCCGCCTGTCTGGCGAGGTGCGAAACGCAGCGCCTCGTCGCGCTGGGCAACGAGTGCGGCCGGCAGGGTCGCGAACAGGTGCTCGAACATCGCCGCGGTGGTGGGGGGCGGCGTGGCCAGGTAGGCCTCGACGGCGGCATTGACCGTCTCCGCGCAGTCGTGCGCGAGCGCTTCTTCCTTCTCCGGGCCCCAGGCGCCGAGCTTGACCAGGTAGTTGCGCAGCCGGGTCAGCGGCTCGAAGGACCATTGCTCCTGCACCACCGCGGGGTCGCGGTAGCGCGAGGCGTCATCGGCGGTGGTGTGGTCGCCGAGCCGGTAGCTGAGCGCCTCGACCAGCGTCGGTCCGCCGCCGGCACGCGCCTTGGCGAGCGCCTCGCGGGCGACGTGATGGACCGCGACGAGGTCGTTGCCGTCGACCTGCACGCCCTCGACGCCGGCGGCGATCGCCTTCTGCGCCAGGGTGGCGGCGGCGGTCTGTGCGCTGCGCGGCACCGAGATCGCCCACTGGTTGTTGCTGACCACCACCACTAGCGGCGCCTGCCACACCGCGGCAAAGTTGAGCCCTTCGTAAAAGTCGCCCTTCGAGCTTGCACCGTCGCCGAGGAAGCTCACCGCCACCCGCGCCTCGCCGCGCAGGCGGAAGGCGTAGGCGGCGCCCGCGGCATGGCAGACCTGGGTCGCGATCGGCACGCAGTTGGGGAAGTCGTGGCGGGCCTCGGCGAAGTCGCTGCCACGCTCGTCGCCGCCCCAGTAGCGCAGGCTCTCGTCGATGCGCACGCCGCGCACGAGCTGCGCGGCGTGTTCGCGGTAGGAGGGGAAGAGCGCATCTTCGGGGCGCATCGCGCTCGCCACGCCGACCCCGATCGCCTCCTGGCCGAGCGCGGAGGCGAAGGTGCCGAGCTTGCCGGTGCGCTGCAGCGCGATCGCCTTGGCGTCGAAGCTGCGGGTCAGGTACATCGCGCGGTACATCGGCACGAGCCGCGCAGGATCGCAGGCGAAGTCGGGCAGGGGGCCGAGCGGCTTGCCCTGGGGGTCGAGGAAGCGGGTGTGATCGATATGGAAGCGGGCGACCGTGCTCATGGCAATCTCCGTTTCTGTCCTGCTCACGCTTGAAAGAAGCCGGAACGACACAACAGCGCGACGGTGCGTCGGCGCTGGACAGTCAGGGGCGCGCGGGCTTCGTGCGGCGGTGCCCGGCAGCCTGGCCGGACCCAGCGTTCATGGGCCTTGGCGCACCTTGCCGAGTTGGAGCCCGGTGCCTCGTCGATGTTCCCGGGCTCGCCCCGGCGGTGCGCGAATTCTTCACCGCGGCGCGCGGCCTGGGGCGCAGCGGGTGGGGTACGAAAACGAGCGGCACGAAAAAAAGCCCCGACTGGCGGGGCTTCGTGTCGCGACCTGCCGCAGCCAGGCTGCGGCAGGCCTTGCTCAAGCCGCTTTCTTCG
>JAKLLJ010000313.1 GCA_023150215.1 Thauera sp.
TATACCCCCGAGTGCCTTGCGGCGGATCGGATTGGCGCCCGATCGAAGAGCGCGCATCATACGCGCGAGTTTTGCGCGGTGCAACAGCTTTTTCGCTCCTGCAGGGTGCAGCGGGGATGTTCGTGTAGGAGCGGCGGCAGCCGCGAATGGGGCAGTACAACGAATAGGACGGTGCATTCGCGCCTGCCGGCGCTCCTACACGAACCGTCGCGTATCCCGTGCCGGCGTGGGGGCTCAGCCGAGGATGCGGCCGGCGCGGCGGCGGGCGCCGATGCCGGGGAGGGCGCCGAGGCCGTGGGAGCCGTGGGCGTGGCAGATCGCACACGCCAGCGCGTCGGCCGCATCCGGGCCGGGGCTGGCGTCGAGCTGCAGCAGGCGCTGGACCATGTGCTGCACCTGTTCCTTGTGCGCCTTGCCGTAGCCCACCACCGACTGCTTGACCTGCAGCGCGGTGTATTCGGCTACCGGCAGCTCGCAGGACACGGCGCCGCAGATCACTGCGCCGCGGGCCTGGCCGAGCAGCAGGGTGGATTGCGGATTGACGTTGACGAAGACCTTTTCCACCGCCACCACATCCGGCTGCCAGGTGGTGATGACCTCGCGCACGCCGTCGAGCAGGGTCTTGAGGCGGCTGGGCAGCTCGCCGTCCTTAGTCTTGATGCAGCCGCTGGCGACGTAGCGCAACTGGGTGCCGAGCTGGTCCACCAGGCCGAAGCCGGTGATGCGCAGCCCAGGGTCGAGGCCGAGGATGCGGGTGGTGACCGTGCGGCTGGCGGCAGCGGTCAAATCTTCACCGCGGTACCGCTGACACACACCATCAGCATTCCGTTGTCGTTGCCGAGGACTTCGTAATCGACGTCGATGCCGATCACCGCGTTGGCGCCGAGCTTTTGCGCCGCCTCTTCCATCTCTTCCATGGCGATGCGGCGGGCGTCGGCCAGCGTGCGCTCGTAGCTGCCGGCGCGGCCGCCGACCACGTTGCGGATCGATGCGAACATGTCCTTGAACAGGTTGGCGCCGATGATGGCTTCGCCGTTGACGACGCCGAGGTATTCGCGGACCGGCCGGCCGTCGAGGTTCGAGGTGGTGGTCATCAGCATGGCATGCTCCTGCAGGGGTGGCTGGGAGCCTGATTCTAGCCCTTGCGCGCCAGCCACACACCCGACACGGCGAGCGCCATGCCTGCGATCGCCAGCACGGACAGGGTCTCGCCGAACATCGCCCACGCGATCAGCGCGGTGGTCGGCGGGGTCAGGTAGAACAGGCTCGCCACGTTGACCGCGCTGCCGCTGCGGATCAGCAGGTTGAGCAGGCTGATCGCGCCGACCGACAGCACCAGCACCAGCCACAGCAGCGCGAAGATGAAGTCGTCCGTCCATTGCACCGCCATGGTTTCGGTCTGGCTGGCGATCAGCGCGGTGATCGCCAGGCTGGGCAGGAACTGCAGTACCGAGCCGGTGCGCAGGTCGAAGCGCGGGCAATGGCGCTTCTGGTACAGCGTGCCCGCGGTGATGCCGAACAGCGCCGCCAGCGCGGGAATCAGCATGTGGAGCAGCGCCTCGCCATCGACGCCGCCGACCTGCGCCTTGCTGCCGACCACCAGCGCCACGCCGGCGAAGCCGAAGGCGAGCCCGGTCCATTGCCGTGCCGACACGCGTTCGCCGAGCAGCATGCCGGCGAGGGCAGCGGTGAGCAGCGGTTGCATGCCGACCACCAGCGCCGAAACCCCTGCCGGCAGGCCGCGGTGGATGGACATGAACACGCCACCCAGGTACAGCGCCTGCACCAGCAGCCCGGTGATGCCGATGTGGATCGCCTCGCGCGGACTCGCCGGCCATGGCGCGCGCATGGCCAGCGCGAGCAGACCCATCACACCGATCACCAGCACGTAGCGGGTGACCAGGAAGGTGAGCGGCTCGGCATGGGGCAGTCCGAACTTGGCGCCGATGAAGCCGGTGCTCCACAGCAGCACGAACAGCAGGGGAGTCAGGCGGGTGAGGAGGGACGCGGTGGGCATCGTTCGTGTCGTCGAAAGGTTCGTCGCATGCCCGCCGAGCGCGGCGCAAGCCGTGGCAGCCGTCTGGTGGTGCAGAGGGTGAGGAAGATGGCGTGGGGAGGAGGGCGTGGGGAGGAGGGCGTGGGGAGGGGGCCGGAAAGCTTCGCGGCTTCCGCCGCTCCTACAGGGCGCGCGCCCATCACCGCGCTGCCGCACTTTGCGCCTGTAGGAGCGGCGGAAGCCGCGAGACTTTCGCATTGCTGCGCAGCGGATGCCGCGAGCGTCGCGTGCTTCGCTTTGCTCGAAGACGGCAGGCGCTGCGCTTATTCGTCGATTTCGGCCGAGGTGTACACTTCCTGCACGTCGTCCAGGCTTTCGAGCGCATCGAGCAGCTTCTGCATGCGCACGGCCTCGTCGCCAGTGAGCTCGATGACGTTCTCGGGCTTCATGGTCACTTCGCCGAATTCGGCGGTGAAGCCGGCTTTCTCCAGCGCTTCCTTCACCGCGGTGAACTCCCACGGGCCGGTGATGACCTCGATCGAGCCATCCTCGTTGGGGACGACGTCCTCGGCGCCGGCTTCGAGTGCGGCTTCCATCAGCGTGTCCTCGCTGGTGCCGGGGGCGAACAGCAGTTGGCCGCAGTGCTTGAACTGGAAGGCCACACAGCCGTCGGTACCCATGTTGCCGCCGTACTTGGAGAAGGCGTGGCGCACGTCGGCGACGGTGCGCGTCTTGTTGTCGGTGAGGCAGTCGACCATGATCGCCGAGCCACCGATGCCATAGCCCTCGTAGCGGATCTCTTCGTAGCTCACGCCCTCGAGTTCGCCGGTGCCCTTCTTGATCGCGTTGTCGATCTTGTCCTTGGGCATGTTGACGCCCTTGGCCTTGTCCACCGCCAGGCGCAGGCGCGGGTTGAAGCCCGCATCACCCCCGCCCATCTTGGCGGCGACGGTGATTTCCTTTGCCAGCTTGGAGAACGCCGCACCGCGCTTTTCGTCCTGACGACCCTTGCGGTGCTGGATGTTGGCCCATTTCGAATGACCCGCCATGTTGGAACCTCTGCGCTGCCCGAGCGATTGAAGAGGCGCGCATTATAGCGCCCGCCCGCCGCGCGCGCCGCGCTTCCCTGGCCCCCTGTAGGAGCGGCGGAAGCCGCGAACACGGCGGCGACGAGGTGACCAGGCGACGGGCGTTGGCGGGTGCGGAGCGCCGCATTCGCGCCTGCCGGCGCTCCTACAGGGGTATGTAGGAGCGGCGGAAGCCGCGAACCGGCGATGGAAACCACGGGGGGGGAGACGCCTCGTGCGCACCCGCACGACGCCCCCTCAGCGCTTGCCGCCGAGCAGTGACCCCAGTATCCCGCGCACGATCTGCCGGCCGAGGCTGCTGCCGATCGTGCGCGTCACCGTCTTGGCGGCGATCTGCACCAGGCCGTCGCGCTTGCCGCCGCGCGGGCCGGTGGCGCCGAAGAGGATGTCGCTCACCATGCTGCCGGTCTCTTCGCCGCCGACCTCCTTCGCCGCCTCGCGCCCGGCCTCGACCGCGGCCTTGGTCGCCGCGCTGGCCTTGAGCAGCTCGTAGGCCGACTCGCGATCGACCGCCTTCTCGTAGTGGCCGTAGATCACCGAGCCGGTGATCGCC
>JAKLLJ010000314.1:0-2500 GCA_023150215.1 Thauera sp.
GGGCAGCCTGAACGCTGCCTGATTGCCAGGATCGTCCGCGATGCGTGGATGATCCGCTGAACTTTGAGCCGTAGCCGCCTGCGGGCGGTTGCGGATCGTCAAAGACCGCAGGTGCGTTTGCCGCAAGGTGACGCTTAAGCATGTGAGTGGCCTGCGCAGACGGTGTGCTCAGAACAGGATTTGGCCGCATCGTCGGCCGCGCTCCTGATCAAGGTCGCCGTGGGTGCGAATCGCGCAAGCGGTTCGCGTGTTGACTTGAAAGGAGGAAAGGCCTGTGGGTCTCAATCTCGATGACAAGAAAGCCGTAGTGGCTGAGGTGTCGGCACAAGTGGCCAACGCTCAGACGATCGCGGTGGCCGAGTATCGCGGCATTGCGGTGGGCGACCTCACCACGCTGCGCGCCAAGGCCCGCGAGTCTGGCGTTTATCTGCGTGTGTTGAAGAACACCCTGGTCCGTCGTGCGATCGCCGGCACCCCGTTCGAGGGTCTGGCGGGCGATCTGACCGGTCCGCTGATCTATGGCATCTCGGCCGATCCGGTCGCTGCTGCCAAGGTGCTCAACGACTTCGCCAAGGGCAACGACAAGATCGTTCTGCGCGCTGGTTCCTACTCGGGCAAGACGCTCGACAAGGCCGGCATCCAGGCGCTCGCCTCGATCCCGAGCCGCGAAGAGCTGCTCGCCAGGTTGGTGGGCGTCATGCAGGCACCGGTGTCCGGCATGGCTGGCGTGCTCGCCGCCCTCGCCAAGAAGCGCGAGGAAGAAGGCGCTGTCGCCTGAGTGCAGCCTTCCGCTACGAACCTTTTCGCAAAATTATCGATTCTGGAGTGATTTGAAATGGCAATCAGCAAAGAAGACATCCTGGAAGCCGTTGCTGGCATGACCGTGATGGACCTGAACGACCTGGTCAAGGCGTTCGAAGAGAAGTTCGGCGTGTCCGCTGCCTCGCTGGCCGTGGCCGCTCCGGGTGCCGCCGCCGCCGCCCCGGTTGAAGAGAAGACCGAATTCGACGTCGTGCTGCTGGAAGCCGGCGCCAAGAAGGTCGAGGTCATCAAGGTCGTCCGTGCCGCTACCGGCCTGGGCCTGAAGGAAGCCAAGGACGTCGTCGATGGCGCACCGAAGGCCGTGAAGGAAGGCGCATCGAAGGCCGACGCCGAAGCGCTGAAGAAGCAGCTGGAAGATGCTGGCGCGAAGGTCGAAATCAAGTAATATTCGACTTCCCAGCGGGGCTGGCACTCTTCGGAGTGCCGGCCCTTTCGTGCTTTGTAATCGAGGCCGCGACAGTCACCTCGCCCCTCGATGACAGGCCAGAGCGTTTGTCGACCCTCCGGTGCCTCTTGCAGCGATTCTGCAGCCTACCGGAAACACCCGAACGCTGTGTCCTGTCTTTCCGATGTTAGCCCTCTAGCCGGAGCATCCATGGCGTATTCCTACACCGAAAAGAAACGTATCCGCAAGAGCTTCGCCAAGCGCGCGGCCGTGCTCGATGCGCCTTTCCTGCTCGCCACCCAGATCGAGTCCTTCGCCGAATTCCTCCAGGCGGAGACCCCGCCCGAGGCGCGGCGCAACCAGGGCCTGCAGGCCGCGTTCACGTCGATCTTCCCGATCTCGAGCCATAGCGGCAACGCGCGCCTCGAGTATGTGCAGTACATGCTGGGCGAGCCTGCCTTCGACGTGAAGGAGTGCCAGCAGCGCGGCCTGACCTTCGCCTCGCCGCTGCGCGCCCGGGTGCGCCTGGTCATCATGGACCGCGAGGCGCCGAAGGAAACCATCAAGGAAGTCAAGGAGCAGGAAGTCTACATGGGCGAGATTCCGCTCATGACGACCACCGGTTCGTTCGTGATCAACGGCACCGAGCGTGTCATCGTGTCGCAGCTGCACCGCTCGCCGGGCGTGTTCTTCGAGCACGACCGCGGCAAGACGCATTCGTCCGGCAAGCTGCTGTTCTCGGCACGCATCATCCCCTACCGCGGTTCGTGGCTGGACTTCGAGTTCGATCCGAAGGACTACCTGTACTTCCGTGTCGACCGCCGCCGCAAGATGCCGGTGACGATCCTGCTGCGCGCGATCGGCATGACGCCGGAAGAGATCCTGTCGACCTTCCACGACACCGATACCTTCCACCTGCAAGGCGAGGGCGCACAGTTCGAGCTGGTGCCCGAGCGCCTGCGCGGTGAAGTCGCCCGCTTCGATATCACCACCGCCGATGGCAAGATCATCGTCGCGCGTGAGAAGCGCATCACTTCCAAGCACATCCGCGAGATCGACCAGGCGGGCGTCCGCACCATGGCGGTGCCGGACGACTTCATCCTCGGTCGCGTGACGGCCAACAACATCGTCGATCCCGCGACCGGCGAGGTGCTGGCCCGCGCCAACGACGAACTGACCGAGGATCTCCTCGACAAGCTGCGCCTGGCCGGTGTGACCGAGCTGCGCACGCTGTACATCAACGATCTCGATCGCGGTGGCTACATCTCGCAGACCCTGCGCATCGACGAGACC
>JAKLLJ010000315.1 GCA_023150215.1 Thauera sp.
CGCGACGTCGCCACCATCGGCGGCCCCGGGCATGTGGTCCGGGTGGACATGGACACCGAGCGCATGAACGCGCACGGCATCACCGCGCAGGACCTGCGCGGCGCGCTGCAACTCGCCAACGCCTCGCAGCCGGCGGGCAGCCTGGTCGCGGGCAACAAGGAAGTACTGGTGCAGACCGGCACTTACCTCGAATCCGCCGAGGACGTGCGCAACTTGGTGGTGGGCGTGCAGGACCGCAAGCCGGTCTTCCTGCGCGATGTCGCCGAGGTGGTGGACGGCCCTGACCAGCCCTCGCAATACGTCTGGTTCGGCACCGGCGCCGCCGCCGAGCAGCGCGGCATCGAGCAGCACGGTCTGTTCCCCGCGGTCACGCTGGCGCTGTCGAAAAAGCCCGGGGCCAATGCTGCCGACGTCGCCCAGGCCGCGATGCAGCGCCTCGACAACCTGCGCGGCAGCGTCATCCCGGAAGGTGTGGAAGTCACCGTCACCCGCGATTACGGCAAGACCGCCAACGACAAGGCCACCCAGCTCATCGGCAAGCTTGCCTTCGCCACCGCGGCGGTGGTGGCGCTGGTGTTCTTCGCGCTCGGCTGGCGCGAGGCGATCATCGTCGGCATTGCGGTGTCGCTCACGCTTGCCGCCACCTTGTTCGCGTCCTGGGCCTGGGGTTTCACGCTCAACCGGGTGTCGCTGTTCGCGCTCATCTTCTCGATCGGTATCCTGGTGGACGACGCCATCGTGGTAGTGGAGAACATCCACCGCTGGCACACGCTCGAGCCCGACACGCCCTTGTGGCGCCTGATCCCCAAGGCGGTGGACGAGGTCGGTGGCCCCACCATCCTCGCCACCTTCACCGTGATCGCGGCGCTGCTGCCGATGGCCTTCGTCACCGGCCTCATGGGCCCCTACATGAGCCCGATCCCGATCAACGCCTCGATGGGCATGTTCATCTCGCTGGTGGTGGCCTTCGTGGTCACGCCCTGGCTAGCGCAGAAGCTGCTGAAGCGCGTCGATGCCCACCACCACGAGGGCGAGGACAAGATGACCCGGCGGCTCGACGGCCTCTTCCGCCGCGTGATGACGCCGATGTTCGACGCCCGCCGTGGCGGGCGCAACCGGCTGATCCTGTGGCTGGCCGTGTTCGCGCTCATCGGCGCTTCGGTGGCGCTGCCGGTGGTGCAGCTCGTGGTCATGAAAATGCTGCCCTTCGACAACAAGAGCGAGTTCCAGGTCGTGCTCGACATGCCGGTGGGCACGCCGGTCGAGGATACCGCGCGCGTGTTGAACGAGATCGGCGCCTATCTGGCCACCGTGCCCGAGGTCACCGACTGGCAGTCCTACGCCGGCAGCGCGGCGCCGATCAACTTCAACGGCCTGGTGCGCCAGTACTACCTGAGGAGCGCCCCCGAGCAGGGCGACATCCAGGTCAACCTGGTCGACAAGACCGCGCGCGAGCGCCAGAGTCACGAGATCGCGGTGTCTGTGCGCGATGCCGTCACCGCGATCGCGCTGCGCAACGGCGGCAACGCCAAGGTGGTCGAGGTGCCGCCCGGCCCGCCGGTGCTGTCGCCGATCGTCGCCGAGCTCTACGGCCCCGACTACGACGGCCAGGTGGCGGTGGCGAAGCAGGTGCGCGCCGCCTTCGAGGACACGGCCGACATCGTCGGCGTGGACGACACCGTGGACGAAGACGCGCCCAAGCTGGTGCTGCGCGTCGATCAGGCCAAGGCCGCGCGCATGGGCGTGGCGCAGGCCGACATCGTCGAGATCGTGCGCCTCGGGCTGAGTGGCGAGAACGTCACCCCGGTGCACGGCGGCGACAACAAGTACGAGATTCCGGTGCGCATCCAGCTGCCGGCGGTGCGCCAGTCCGAGCTCGGCAACCTGCTCGCCATGCAGGTGCGCGCCCGCAGCGGCGACAACGCTGGCCAGCTCATCAATATTTCCGAAGTGGTGCAGGTCGCCGAGACCCGCCGCGAGCAGATCCTGTATCGGAAGGACCTGCTGCCGGTGGTGTACGTGACCGGCGACATGGGCGGCCAGCTCGACTCGCCGCTGTACGGCATGTTCGACATCCGCTCACGCGTCAACGGCATGGCGCTCGAAGGCGCGCCGGGGCTGGCCGGCAGGCTCGGCGAGTGGTTCATCACCCAGCCCGTCGACCCCTACGCCGGCTATCAGCTCAAGTGGGACGGCGAGTGGCAGATCACCTACGAGACCTTCCGCGACATGGGCGCGGCCTACGCCGTGGGCCTGGTGCTGATCTACCTGCTGGTAGTGGCGCAGTTCCGCAGTTACCTGGTGCCGTTGATCATCATGGCGCCGATCCCGCTCACCATCGTCGGCGTGATGCCCGGCCACGCGCTGTTCGGCGCGCAATTCACCGCGACCTCGATGATCGGCATGATCGCGCTCGCCGGCATCATCGTGCGCAACTCCATCCTGCTGGTGGATTTCGTCAATCAGCAGGTGCGTGGCGAGGAAGGCAAACCGGGCATGGAATTCGGCGAGGCGCTGATCCGCGCCGCCGCGGTGCGCGCCAAGCCGATCGGGCTCACCGCACTGGCGGCGATGATCGGCGCGGTGTTCATCCTCGACGACCCGATCTTCAACGGCCTGGCGATCAGCCTGATCTTCGGCATCTTCGTGTCCACCGTGCTCACCCTGGTGGTGATCCCGGTGCTCTACTACGCGGCCATGCGTGGCCGCATCGAAAGCCTCAAAAATCTCGAGGAGAATCCCGCATGACTACCAATGAATACGTGCGCGCCTTCGCCGGCGCCTTCGTCCTGATCTCGCTCGCGCTCGGCGTCGAGGCCTCGCCGCTCTTCGTCAGCAAGCACTTCCTGTGGGTGACCGGCTTCGTCGGCCTCAACCTGTTCCAGAGCGCCTTCACCGGGCTGTGCCCGCTGGTGAACATCCTGCACAAGCTGGGCGTGAAGGACGGCCCGGCGAGCTGCGGTTGAGTCGGATCAGCCGCGCCGCACCAGCATCCAGCCGGCGAACAGCACGGTCGCGGTGAAGCTCACCAGCGACCAGTTGGCGATCGACAGGCCGAGGAAGGTCCATTCGATCACGGTGCAGTCACCCGCGCCGCGAAAGATCATCGGCAGCGCCTGCGCGAGCGGGAAGCTCTCGAGCATGAACTCCAGCCCGGGACCGCATTCCGGGATTAGCGGCGGGTTGATCTGCATCCAGCTTTGCCGTGCGGCAATGGTGCCGCCGGTGAGCGCCGCGGCACCGATCAGCAGGGCATAGGCGCGCTCGCCGCGGCGGCCGGGGGCGTGGATGGCTGCGATCAAGCCGATCAGCGCGGCGGTCGCGAACGCGTAGCGCTGCATGATGCACATCGGGCAGGGCTCCAAACCCAGGCCGTGCTGCAGGTAGAGGCCGAAACCGAGCAACCCGGCGGCGACGAGGAACAGCGCAAGGTAAAGCTGGCGTGCAGGCAGGTGCAGGATGCGGTGGAGCAGGCTCATCGTGGTCGATCTTCCGTCGGCGGGTCGCCATTGTAGGCGCTGACGGCGGCGCCGTCCGCATGCTGCGACTGTCCCGGTGCTGGCGGTGTTCCCGGCCGATGGCCTCCCGGCGTGCAGCATGCGCTGGGGGAAGGCAGCATCAGTCC
>JAKLLJ010000316.1 GCA_023150215.1 Thauera sp.
ACGAAGAGCGCGAAGTCGCCGGTCGGGGTGCTGAGCATGTAGGTCCACGCCATGTTGCCGTCGGGCATCTCGGGGCGGCCGGGCCAGCGCAGGCTGGCGAGCACCGGGGCGGGCAAGCTCTTGATCGACAGGCGCTTGTTGGCGTCGACGATCTCGACGTCGTGCGGCTGCTTCTGCTCGGCGGTCGGGGTGACCGACAGCACCGAACCCAGTACCGCGTTGGGACGATAGGTGGCCAGCCCCTTGAGACCGTCCTTCCAGGCGGTGAGGTAGAGATCCTCGAACTCGGCGTAGGGGTAGTCCTCCGGCACGTTCACCGTCTTCGAGATCGAGGTGTCGACGTAGGGTGCGACCGCGGCGACCATGTCCTTGTGTGCCTGCGCGGAGATCTCCAGCGCGGTGACGAAGGATTGCGGCAGCGCGTCGACGTTGCCGCCGAGGTGCTTGTACAGGCGCCACGCGTAGTCCTCGACCGCGTATTCCTTGAAGGTGCCGTCGGCCATGCGCTTGCGGCGGGTGTAGGTGTAGGAGAACGGCGGCTCGATGCCGTTGGAGGCGTTGTCGGCGAAGGCCAGGCTGATCGTACCGGTGGGCGCGATCGACAGCAGGTGCGAGTTGCGGATGCCGTGCTTGCGGATCTTGTCCTTCACGTCGGCGGGCAGGCGCGAGGCGAAGTTGCCGCCCGATAGGTAGAGGTCGGCATTGAACAGCGGGAAGGCGCCGCGTTCCTTTGCGAGCTCGGATGAGGCGAGGTAGGCGCGGTTGCGCATGAACTCGGAGATCTTGCGTGCTTCCTCGCGCGCCTGCGGTGTGTCGTAGCGCTGGCCGAGCATGATCAGCGCGTCACCCAGGCCAGTGAAGCCCAGGCCCACGCGGCGCTTGGACTGCGCTTCGGCGTGCTGCTGCGCGAGCGGCCAGTGGGTGGCCTCGAGCACGTTGTCGAGCATGCGGATCGACACGTCAACGACCTTGCCGAAGCCGGCGTAGTCGAACTCGGCCTTGTCGCTGAACGGGTTCCTGACGAAGGGCGTGAGGTTGATCGAGCCCAGGCAGCAGCAGCCGTAGGGCGGCAGCGGCTGTTCGGCGCAGGGGTTGGTGGCCTCGATGGTCTCGCAGTAGTACAGGTTGTTGTCCTGGTTCATGCGGTCGAGGAACAGGATGCCCGGCTCGGCGTGGTCGTAGGTCGAGCGCATGACCTGGTCCCACAGCTCGCGTGCGCGCACCTTGCGATACACCCACATGCCGTCGTCGCGCTGGTAGGCGCCGGCCTGCTTGATCTCTTCGGTGGGTTCGGCCTTGTGCACGAGCTCGACGAAGCCGTCGGCCTCGACCGCTCGCATGAAGGGATCGGTGACGCCGACCGAGATGTTGAAGTTGGTGAGGTCGCCTTCATCCTTGGCGTGGATGAACTCCTCGATGTCGGGGTGATCGCAGCGCAGCACGCCCATCTGCGCGCCGCGGCGTGCGCCGGCCGACTCCACCGTTTCGCACGAGCGGTCGAACACGCGCATGTAGGACACCGGGCCGGAGGCGTTCGAAGCCGTGCCCTTGACCAGCGCGCCCTTGGGGCGGATCGACGAGAAGTCGTAGCCGACGCCACCACCGCGGCGCATGGTCTCGGCGGCCTGGGCGAGCGCGGTGTAGATGCCGGGGCGGCCGTCGACCGCCTCGGTGACCGAGTCGCCGACCGGCTGCACGAAGCAGTTGATCAGGGTGGCGGCGAGCGTGGTGCCGGCGGCGCTGTTGATGCGGCCGGCGGGCACGAAGCCCTTTTCCTGCGCCTCGAGGAACTTCGCCTCCCAGTGCGTGCGCTTGTCTTCGGATTCGATCGCGGCGAGTGCGCGGGCGACGCGGCGGCGCACTTCGGCGACGGTCTGCTCGTCGCCTTTGGCGTATTTTTCAACGAGGACCTCGCCGGAGATTTCCTGCATCGGCAGGTTGGCGGCGGAGGGTTTGGCGGTGTTCTGGGTGGACGCGCTGGTGGTCTCGCTCATGGCCTTTTTTCTTCATCCGTATGGGTCTTGGAACGGACGGAAGAATAGCGCGGAACGCTTGGGTGTGCAAAAAAATAAAACTCAATAAAATCAATTAATTAAAATTTTTCGTTGTGTTTCATGGTCTTACGGGGCACTAGATGTAGTAGCCAAAAACGCTGTGAAACAGACTGGATCCCAGTGTTCATGCGGGTTCGGCTGCCTGCTGGAGGGGCCTACAGGCCGGGGAAGAAGAGCGACAGGTAGGCGGCGAAATCCAGCTCGGCGCCTTCGCGCAGGCTGGCCAGGCGCTCCGGCTCGAGGCCGAGCAAGGACCAGCTCTCGGGGGCGACCCGGGCTGCGGCCTCGCTGCTCGGCAGGTCCGCGTTGTCGGCCTCGGCGATACGGTGGCCGAGGTTCAGCGCCGCCGCCTCGGCCGCGAAGGCACCCCCGAGGCGCGGCAGCATCTGCGCGCCGATGGCTGCTGCGAAGCGTTCGGGCAATTGCCAGCGCTGCATCAGCGCGGCGCCGAGCTCGGCGAAGTCGCAGCCGACCACCCTGCGTTCGGCGGCGTCGAGGGGCTCGCCGCTGGTCCGGGCCTCGTGGCGCGCGGCAGCGGCCAGTTCGGGCACGGTCTGGTACATCACCAGGTGGCCGGTATCGGCGAGCACGCCGATCACGAACAGGCGCTCGCCGGCAACCAGGCCGGCGGCAATGCCGGCCGCGCGTGCCGCCAGTCCGGTGAGCAGGCTGGTGCGCCAGAAGCGCTGCATGTCGAGGCGGGCGGGGCGGATGCCCGCGAACACGCCTTGCAGCGACATTGCCAGCACGAGGTCGTGCACCTGCTGCAAGCCGAGCAGGGTGACTGCGCGCACCACATCGTCCACCCGGCCGCGCTGACCGAACAGCGGGCTATTGACCAGGTGGAGCAGGCGTGCGGAGAGCGCGGGGTCGGCCGCGACCAGGCGAGCTACTACCGAGATCGAGCCCGTGGGTGATTCGAGTTGCTCGCGCACACGCGAATAGACATCGGGCAGCGAGGTCAGGGCTTCGATCTGGCTGACCAGTTCCGGGGCGGAGTGCATGGCGATCGTCCTTCGATGGGGCCGTTGAGCTTCAGCGTGTGTGTGTTCCGCGCGCGGCGCGCGGGGTGAACACCAGCGGTTGTGCCGGCGGCAACTCCGGCTGCAGGGTGGCATGCTCGATGCCGAAGCGATGATGCAGCAGGCTGCGCTCGGCTTCCAGCACGGCCGGCCAGCGCCCGGCCTCGGCAAGCACGATGTGGGCCGAGAGTGCGATGCGACGCGAATCCAGGCTCCAGATGTGCAGGTCATGCACCGAGCGCACACCCTCGACCGCGGCCATCGCGCGCCCGACCTCGGGCAGCGACAGGCCGTCGGGCACGCCTTCGAGCAGGGTGTTCAGCACCTGGCGCAGCAGCGACAACGTCGAGTACAGGATCAGGCCGCAGATCAGCATGGTGAGCAAGGGGTCGATCGGCATCCAGCCGGTGTACAGGATGACGATGCCCGAGGCGAGCGCCGCCACCGAGCCGAGCAGGTCGCCGAGCACGTGCAGCAGCGCACCGCGCGTGTTGAGGTCGCCCTCGCCACGGGTCAGCAGCCAGGCCACGGCG
>JAKLLJ010000317.1 GCA_023150215.1 Thauera sp.
ATGGCGCCCCGCCCTCACCGCTGGCCATCGCCCGCTGCAGCGGGCGGTTCGCGGCTGCCGCCGCTCCTACAGAAAAACGTCATGCAGCGGTGGGGGCGTCGCGGGCGCTATTCCCCCGTAGGAGCGCCGGAAGGCGCGAACGCGGCGGCAGAGATGGCGAAGCGTGTCGGTCGCCGAATCGCCGTGTTCGCGGCTGCCGAAGCGCTCGAACCTCCCGTAGGAGCGCCGGAAGTCGCGAACGTGGCGGCGATCATGGCGCTGCGCGGCGGGTGCTGCAACGCCCGGTTCGCGGCTGCCGCCGCGCCTGCCGGGCGAGGCCGGCGTGCTGCCGCGATTACGGCAAGCCGCGAGGGCTTGCGGCCGGCGGGGGACGCGTCGTACTTTGCAAAGGCCCGCGGTGTGCGGGGATCAGGAGGGCAGGAATGGCCAAGCGTGAAATGCAGTATCGCCAACTCGGCGCATCGGGGCCGCGGGTGTCGGCGGTGTGCCTGGGCACGATGACCTTCGGCCAGCAGAACAGCGAGGCCGAGGCGCACAGTCAGCTCGACTTCGCGCGCGAGCGCGGGATCGACTTCATCGATACCGCCGAGATGTATCCGGTACCGGCGCGTGCCGAAACCAGCGGCGAGACCGAGCGCATCGTCGGCAACTGGCTGGCGCGCCAGGCGCGCGAGCAACTGGTGATCGCCACCAAGGTCGCGGGCCCCGCGCGCAGCCTGGAGTGGATCCGCGGCGGGCCGCTCGCGCTCGATCGGGCCAACATCCGCGCCGCGGTCGAAGGCAGCCTGCGCCGGCTGCGCACCGAGTACATCGACCTCTACCAGCTGCACTGGCCGGCGCGCAACCAGCCACTGTTCGGGCAGCTGCCGTTCGACCCGGCACGCGAGCGCGCGAGCACGCCGATCCGCGCCCAGCTCGAGGCGCTCGCCGAGCTTGTGGGCGAGGGCAAGATCCGCCACGTGGGGCTGTCGAACGAGCAGCCCTGGGGCGTGATGGAGTTCCTGCGCCTCGCCCGCGAGGCGGGCTTGCCACGGGTGGTGTCGGTGCAGAACGCCTACAACCTGCTCAATCGGGTCTACGAGTACGGTCTGAGCGAGGTGAGCCTGCGCGAGCAGGTGGCGCTGCTGGCCTATTCGCCGCTCGCTTTCGGCCACCTGTCGGGCAAGTACCTCGCTGACCCCGCGGCACGCGGGCGCATCACCGCGTTCGAGAATTTCGGCGTGCGCTACGCCAAGGCGGGCGTGCCGCCGGCGGTCGATCGCTATGCGCAGATCGCGCGCCGGCGCGGCCTGAGCCTCACCGCGCTGGCGCTGTCCTACGTGTATTCGCGCTGGTTCGTGGGCAGCACGATCATCGGCGCCACCACCATGGTGCAGCTGCAGCAGAACCTTGACGCCTGGGACGTGGCGCTCGACGACGAGACGCTCGCCGAGATCGAGCAGGTGCATCAGGTCCACGGCAATCCGGCGCCCTGACGGGCGCGCCTGCAGGCGGAAGTGGCCGCTTACCTGGCCGCGGGCGATGTGGAGGGCGCTGCGGTCGACTGGGAGGGCGCGTTTGATTGGGGCGCCGAGTGCGTGTTGCCGGTAGCCGCCGGGGTCGTCGCCGGCGTGCTGCCCGGCGCAAGGCGCGAGGGCACGACGTCGAGCTTGTGCTCCATCATGTAGTCGTTCATGTCGCGCCAGCCGGCAAACACCGCCGCCTTGGCCGCAGCCGGGTTGAGCGCGTAGCAGTCCTCGAGCGAGCGTCCCGCATGGCGGCAGGCGCTGCCGACCGCACGGCCTTCGGCCTCGATGCGGGATGGATTGGGCAACTCGAGCACGTCCGCGATCTGATCGCACGCTGCGCTCAAGGGCAGCAAGGCGAGGACGAGGAGGGCGCGGAGCGGAACGTGCGTGGCGTGGCGGCGCATGGTGGTGGAGGTCAACGTGGATCTATGCGGATTATCGGCGCAGCGCGCCGGTTCTTGAACTTCGGGGCACGCGCGCGGGCGGTCGCGGCGATCTCGCTCCCGCCGTGGCGCCTGATCCGGCTCGGCCCGTCGCCACTCGTGCTCAATCTCGGGCGGCCAGGCGTCGTGTGCCAAGGATCCTTGGCGGGCGATGCTGCAATGCACCCCAAGACACCCAATTCGCTCGCGCCCGGCCCTATAATCACGGCGCTGCCGGGCCGTCGGCCCGCCCCCTCCTGTGTGTGTCGATCCCATGAACAGAACGCGTTTCAAGGCTCTTGCCGCGGCGACCCTCGCCTGCGGTCTCTTCACTGTGCCCTGCTCGGTCGTGCTGGCCAACGCCCAGCAGCAGGTCGAACTGGTCCATCGTCTGCCCGAGTCCAAGGTGGCAGCGCTCAAGGACCTCGTCGAACGCTTCAATGCCCAGTCCAAGGACGTGCACGTCGTGCTCTCGGCTGCCGACTGGCGCGGGGCGTCACCGCACCTGATGATCCTCGAGGGCGATGACGAGGAAGAGTTCGTCGCCGGCAAGCCGCGCTTCAAGCCGCTCTACCAGCTCATGAAGGAAAGCGGCGTGCCGCTGCAGACCCTGCGTCCGCCCGCGATGATGACGCGCACGCCGGTCGATACCAAGGGCCAGTTGCTGGCGCTGCCGGTCGGCCTGTCCACGCCGGTGCTGTTCCTCAACCGCGATGCATTGCGCCAAGCCGGCCTGAATCCGGAAAACACCCGCATCAATACCTGGTTCGAGCTCCAGGAGACCCTCGGTCGCCTCGCCGATACCGGTCACACCTGCCCCTACACCGTGTCCGAGCCTGGCCGCGTGATGGTCGAGAACCTCTCCGCCTGGCACAACGAGCCGGTCTCCGCGCCGAGCGGCAAGACCACCGTGGCGAGCTTCAACGGCATGTTCCAGGTCAAGCACGTGGCGATGATGGCGAGCTGGACGCGCGCCCGCTACCTGCATGTGTTCAGCCACCAGGCCGAGTCCGAGCAGCGCTTTGCCAGCGGCGAGTGCGCGGTGATCGCCGCGCCCTCGGCGAGCTGGGCCGACTTCCGGCGCTCCGGCAAGCTGGACGTGGCGGTGTCGCGGCTGCCGTACTACGACGACTTCCCCGGCGCGCCGCAGAACACGATCGCGGACGGCCCTGCACTGTGGGCGGCGGCGGGCAAGAAGCCGGCCGAATACAAGGCAGTGGCGCGCTTCGTCAGCTTCTGGCTGCAGCCCGACAACCAGGTCGCCTGGCAGCGCGAGACCGGCTACCTGCCGCTGAACCGCGCGGGCCTGCTCGCCTCGCGCAGCGAACTGCTCGGTCAGGATCTCGAGAACGTGCAGGTCGCCGTCGATCAGCTCGGCAACAAGCCGGCCACCGCGCAGTCCTCTGCGCAGCCGGTGGTCGAGCGCCAGAAGGTGCGCCGCATCCTCGACGAGGAACTGGCCGGCGTGTGGGCAGATCAGAAGGCTGCCAAGGAAGCGCTCGACAACGCGGTCACGCGCGCGCGCAGCAGCAACTGAGGCGCGCGGGCGCCGCGACGCAGCACAGGCTCGCGGCTTGACGCCGCGAGCCGCCGCCGCCTACCATCCATCCTTTTTTCCGCGAGCCTCCCCGCCTTGTCCGTCAAGC
>JAKLLJ010000318.1 GCA_023150215.1 Thauera sp.
ACCCAGCTGGCGATGGACATGGGGGTCAAGCTCGAGAAGATGCTGTTCGACATGTACGCGCCGCACAAGGTCAAGCTCGCGGTGTCGGGCTGCCCGCGCAACTGCGCCGAGGCGGGGATCAAGGACGTGGGCGTGATCGGCGTCGATTCCGGCTACGAGCTCTATGTCGGCGGCAACGGCGGCATCAAGACCGAGGTCGCGCAGTTCCTGTGCAAGGTCGGCAGCGACGAGGAGGTGATGGAGTACTCCGGCGCCTTCCTGCAGCTGTACCGCGAGGAGGGCTGGTATCTGGAGCGCACGGTGCACTGGCTGAACCGTGTCGGCCTCGATTACGTGAAGGCCAAGGTGGTCGAGGACGGCGACAACCGCCGCCGTCTGCACGCGCGCCTGCTCGACGCGTTGAAGGACGCGCGCGATCCGTGGCAGACCAGCCGAGAGGGCGAGGCGGTGAAGCAGTTCATCCCGATCAAGGTGGAAGCGTGAGCCGCGTGCCCCATTCGCGCCTGCCGGCGCTCCTACATGAAACCGGCCGTGCGTCATTTCCACCGCCGTGCGTCGGTCGCCGCGACGCGATTGCCGCGTATCGGCCACCGCGACGCGATTGCCGCTCGTGGCTCGCCCTGTAGGAGCGCCGGCAGGCGCGAATGCGGCGCACGAAACCGGCGATCGCGCCCGATCGACCGCCGCGTTCGCGCCTTCCGGTGCTCCTACATGAAAACCATCTGCTTCCAATAAAGGAACCCGTCATGAACGACTGGAAACGCTTCTGCCCGCACGACGACATTCCCCGCCTCGGTTCGCGCGTCGTGCAGCGTCCCGGTGATGAGGACATCGCCATCTTTCGCAATGCAGACGACGAGGTCTTCGCGCTCCACGACAAGTGCCCGCACAAGGGCGGGCCGCTGTCGCAGGGCATTGTCCATGGCCGCAAGGTCACCTGTCCGCTGCACGGCTGGAACATCGGCCTGGAAGACGGCCACGCGGTGGCGCCCGACGTCGGTCACTGCGGACGCTTTGCGGTGAAGGTCGAGGACGGGGAGGTCTTCCTCGCCGTCTGAGCCGCCCTGCTCCCGCAAGCGGTGGCAGGCGTGCGCAAGGACAACAAGCGCCTGCAAAACCGCTTCATGCGCGCGCCGCAACCGCGGCCCCGCATCCCCGCAAAACAACAACACAGAGAGAACACCATGGCCTACCTTGCCCCAGCCGAATTCGTCACCAAGATGGTCGACGCCGGTGAAGCCAAGATCTACATGGCGACGCGCGACGCCCTGATCCGCGCCTACATGGCTGGCGCCATCCTCGCCCTGGCGGCGGTGTTCGCGGTCACCGCCACGGTGATGACCGGCCAGCCGCTGGTCGGTGCGATCCTGTTCCCGGTCGGTTTCTGCATGCTCTACCTGCTCGGCTTCGACCTGCTCACCGGGGTCTTCGTGCTCACCCCGCTGGCCTGGCTCGACAAGCGCCCGGGCGTCACCATCGGCGCCATCCTGAAGAACTGGGGCATCGTCTTCATCGGCAACTTCCTCGGTGCGCTGACGGTGGCCTTCATGATGGCCTTCGTGTTCACCTACGGTTTTTCGACCGAGCCCAACGAGATCGGCCAGAAGATCGGCCACATCGGCGAGGCGCGCACGCTGGGTTACGCGCAATACGGGCTGGCCGGCTGGCTCACCATCTTCATGCGCGGCATGCTGTGCAACTGGATGGTGTCGACCGGCGTGGTCGGCGCGATGATCTCGACCACGGTGAGCGGCAAGGTGATCGCCATGTGGATGCCGATCATGCTGTTCTTCGCGATGACCTTCGAGCACTCGGTGGTGAACATGTTCCTGTTCCCCTCCGGGCTGATGATGGGCGGCAACTTCTCGATCCTCGACTACTTCATCTGGAACGAGATCCCGGTCGTGCTCGGCAACCTTGTCGGCGGGCTCGCCTTCACCGGCCTCACGCTGTACACCACGCACGTGCGGACCGCGCCCAAGCGCAGCTTCAACTGATCCGCCGCGTGCGCCGTCGAACCGGCCCCGGCCCCCTCGGTCCGCCGAGATGCCGGGGCCCCGTTGCGGATCGAACATGAGCAAGGGACTCGCCGTTCGCGTCGGCCAGCATTCCACGGCCGGGCGCAAGGAACGCAACCAGGATTTCCACGGCGTCTGCATCCCGCAGGGGGCGGCGCTCGTCACCAAGGGCATCGCGGTGGCGCTCGCCGACGGCATCAGCAGCAGCGACGTCAGCCAGGCCGCCGCGCAAGCCGCGGTCGACGCCTTCGTCACCGACTACTACTGCACGTCCGAGGCGTGGTCGGTGCGCACCGCGGCCGGGCACGTGCTGGCGGCCACCAACGCCTGGCTGCATGCGCAGACGCGCCGGAGCGAGCACCGCTTCGACCGCGACCGCGGCTACGTGTGCACCTTCAGCGGGCTGATCCTCAAGTCGACCACCGCCCACCTGTTCCACGTCGGTGACGCCCGCATCCACCGCCTGCGTGGCGGTCGCGTCGAGCAGCTCACCGAGGACCACCGCGTCCGGGTCTCGGCCGAGCAGAGCTACCTGGCGCGCGCGCTCGGCATGGACCGCCGCCTCGACCCCGACTACCGCGCGCTGGCGCTGGAGTGTGGCGACTGCTTCGTGCTGTCGACCGACGGTGTCTACGAGCATGTGGACATGGCGTTCGTGTCCGCCACGATCGCCGCGGCCGCGGACCTCGACGCGGCGGCGCGCGCCATCGTCGACGAGGCCCTGCTTCGCGGCAGCCCGGACAACCTAACCGTCCAGCTCGTCGACATCGTCGGCCTGCCCGACCCACAGGCCGGCGAGCTCCAGCGCCAGCTCGCCGAGCTGCCGCTCGCGCCGGCGCTGGCGCCACGCATGCGGCTCGACGGCTACACCATCGTGCGCGCGCTGCACGCCAGCGCGCGCAGCCACATCCACCTCGCGGTCGACGAGCACAGCGGCGCCCAAGTGGTGATCAAGACGCCCGCGGTCGAGCAGCAGCACGACCCGGTCGCGCTCGAGCGCTTTCTGCTCGAGGAGTGGGTCGCCCGCCGTATCGACTGTGCCCATGTGCTGAGGCCGTGCCCGATGCGCCGGCGCAGCTGCCTGTACGTCGCGACCGAGTATGTCGAGGGGCGCACCCTGCGTCAGTGGATGATCGACCACCCGCGCGCCGACATCGACGCGGTGCGCGACGTCGTCCGCCAGATCACGCGCGGGCTGCAGGCCTTTCATCGGCTCGAGATGCTGCACCGCGACCTGCGCCCCGAGAACATCATGATCGACGACTCGGGCACGGTGCGCATCATCGACTTCGGTGCGGTGAGCGTGGCGGGGATCGCCGAATGCGGCATGGCGCCCGACCCGGCGGGCATCCCCGGCGATGCGGCGTATGCGGCGCCGGAGTATTTCCTCGGTGAAGCCGGCTCGGCGCGTGCCGACCTGTTCTCGCTTGCCGTGATCGCCTACGAGATGCTCACCGGCCGGCTGCCCTACGGGGTCGAGCTCGCCAAGACGCGCACCCGCGCCGCACAGCGCCGGCTGCGCTACCGCTCGGTG
>JAKLLJ010000319.1 GCA_023150215.1 Thauera sp.
GTCCTGGCCGAACACCGCACGGAGAGCAAACATGAACGACCTCGATGGCACGATCGTCGTGCTGGTGGCGACTCGCAAGGGCGCCTGGTTCTTCCACGGCGACGCGGCACGCAAGACCTGGCGCGCGGATGGGCCGCAGCTGCTCGGCCAGATCGTCAACCACGCGATGCTCGACCCACGCGACGGTCGCACCTTGCTCGCGGCATCGAAAACCGGCCACCTCGGCCCCACCCTGTTCCGCTCCACCGACCTCGGCCGGCACTGGTCCGAGGCGGCGCAGCCGCCAGCCTTCGCGCGCGCGGCCGACGGCGATGCAGGACGCAGCGTCGACCACAGCTTCTGGCTCACTCCCGCCCCGGCCAGCGAACCCGGTTGCTGGTACGCCGGCACCTCGCCGCAAGGCCTGTTCCGCTCCATCGATGGCGGCGAGCGCTGGGCACCATTTTCCTGCCTCAACGACGACCCACAGTACCGCGCGTGGATGGGCACGGTGCAGGACGGCACGCCCGACGGTCCGAAGCTGCATTCGATCATCGTCGATCCGCGCAACCCCGCACATCTGTACATCGGCATGTCGAGCGGCGGAGTGCACGAATCGTGCGACGGCGGGCGCAGCTTCGCACCGCTGCTGAAGGGACTCGAGGTGGTCGAAGGCTTCGACCGCAGCGAGGCCACCTTCCACGACCCGCATTGCATCCGGATTTGCCCGAGCGCACCGGACCGGCTCTACCAGCAGAACCACTGCGGTGTGTACCGACTCGACCGCCCGGGCGACACATGGGTCCGGATCGGGCGCAACATGCCGGCCGAGATCGGCGACATCGGCTTTCCGCTCGTGGTCCACCCGCGCGACGCCGAGCGCGCGTGGATCTTCCCGATGGACGGGACCGACGTCTGGCCGCGCACCAGTCCTGGAGGCCGTCCGGCGGTATATGGCACCCGCGATGGCGGTGCGAGCTGGCAGCGCCTCGACCGCGGCCTGCCGCCACAACAGGCGTGGTGGACAGTCAAGCGCCAGGCGATGTGCGCCGATGACCTGGATCCGATCGGCCTCTATTTCGGCACCACCTGCGGCGAACTATGGATGAGCGCCGACGAGGGCGACCACTGGCACTGCATCGCATGCCACCTGCCCGAGATCCTCGCCGTGGAGATCGGCCGACCGGCCGTGGCGAAGTCATGAAAGTGCTGATTCCGACGCCGCTGCTGTCCTATACCGGCGCACGCGAGGTGAACGCCGAGGGCCACACGCTGGATGCGGTGCTGACCGACCTCGACCGCCGCTTTCCCGGCATCCGCTTTCGCGTCATCGATGAACAGGGTCGGCTGCGGCGGCATATCCGCTTCTTCGCCGACCGCGGGCAAATCTTCGATCCCGCCCATCCACTGCGCGCGGACGACACCCTCATCCTGGTGCAGGCCCTCAGCGGCGGATGAAACACCTGTGCGAGCTCGCCTTCGCGGCAGGAATTCACGAATCCGCCTCGCGTCGGCAGTTATGATGAAATGGCGTTCGAAAGCGGTCGGCGACCGGCCGAGCCGGCACGCATCGGCGCTCTCCCCCGTCAAGGACCATTCCAAGGAGGCCACAGGATGGCGAACTACAAGATCGAAGACATCGAAGGCATCGGCGAAGTGATCGGCAAGAAGTTCCGCGAAACCGGTGTCAAGGACACCGATGCGCTGCTCGCCGCCAGCACCACGCCCGCAGCACGTGCAAAGCTGGCCGAAGCCACCGGCTTGTCCTCTACCCAGGTGCTGAAGTTCGCAAACATGGCCGACCTCTATCGCATCCACGGCGTCGGCGCCGACTACGCACAGTTGCTCGAAGCCGCCGGCGTGGACACCGTGCCCGCGCTGGCGCGCCGCTCTCCTGCCAACCTGGCCGCGGCGCTCGCACAAGTCAATGACGAAAAGAAACTGACTCGCCGCGCGCCGCCCGAAGCGGACGTCACCAAGTGGGTCGAGCAGGCCAAGGAACTGCCGCGCGTGCTCGAGTACTGAACGCGCCTCGCCCGGGGCGGCGCCGGAAAGGTCCGCCCCTTCGCGGCAAACACGATGCGCAGCGTCATGGCAAGGCATGTCGTTTTTCTGCGGGGAAGGGATGCCCGAGCTTGACGCGTAATCTGTGCCAAGCTCGTGCGGGGCTACAACTGCTAGCATCTCGCCATGAGCCTCTACCAGGACTTTGCCGAGCGGACCGCAAAGCTGATCGCAGATGGTGTGCTGCGCCCCGGCGAGAAGCTTCTCTCCGTCCGCCAGGCCTGCAAGATCCATGGCATCAGCCCGATCACGGTTACTCAAGCCTACCACCTGCTCGAGAGCCGAGGCCTGATCGAGGCGCGGCCGAAGTCGGGCTACTTCGTGCGCGCGCGGCTTGGGAGCAAGCTGCCCGAGCCGGAGATCACCCATCCGGTGGGCGGGTCGACGGTGCTCGAAGTCAGCGACTTCATCTTCCAGATCCTCGACAGCGTGCGCGATCTCGCCATCGTCCCGCTGGGGTCGAGCTTTCCCGACGCGCGGCTCTATCCGCTCGACAAGCTCGGCCGCTTCCTTGCTGCGGCGGCACGTCATCTGGATCCGCGGGCCACGGTGACCGACCTGCCGCCGGGCAATGACGAACTGCGCCGACAACTCGCGCTGCGATATCTCGCCCATGGCGCCTCGGTGTCGCCGCAGGAAATCGTCGTCACGGCGGGCGCGATGGAAGGGCTCAACCTCTGCCTGCAAGCGTTGACCCGACCCGGCGATCTGATCGCCATCGAATCGCCCACCTTCTATACGGGGCTGCAGGCCAGCGAGCGCCTGGGGCTCAAGGTCATCGAGATCCCGAGCCACCCGCGCGCAGGGGTGAGCCTGGATGCGCTGGCCGATGCGCTGCGCCATCATCCGATCAAGGCCTGCCTGTTCATGCTGAATTTCGCCAACCCGACCGGCAGTTGCGTCTCGGACGAGAACAAGCGTGCGCTGGTGGCGCTGCTGCACAGGCACCAGGTTCCGCTGATCGAGGATGATGTCTACGCCGAGTTGTACTTCAAGCGTGACGCACCGTTGTGCAGCAAGGCGATCGACACGGATGGGCTGGTGCTGCACGTGTCCTCGTTCTCGAAGTGTCTCGCCCCGGGTTATCGTGTCGGGTGGGTCGCGGCCGGGCGTTTCGCCAAGCAGGTGCAGCGGCAGAAATACTCGAGCAGCCTGGCCACGGCCGTCCCGCTGCAGATCGCCCTGGCCGACTACCTGAAGCATGGCGGCTTCGACAATCACCTGCGTCAGTTGCGCAGGCAGCTTGCCGCCCAGGAAGCGCAACTGCTGGCTGGCATCGAAGAACACTTTCCCGCCGGTATCCGCCTGGCGCGACCGGACGGCGGCTACTTTCTGTGGCTGGAGCTGCCCGCCCGGGTCGATACGCTGCGCCTGCACGAAGAAGCGCTCGAGCACGGCATCAGCATCGCACCGGGCCCGATCTTTTCCGCGAAGCGGGAGTTTCCAAACTACCTGCGGCTCAATTTCGGCCATCCCGCGACCCCTCGCCAGGATCAGGC
>JAKLLJ010000031.1 GCA_023150215.1 Thauera sp.
CCTGCGCCTGCGTCGTCTGCCTTGGCTTGTGCTCGCCGTCGCGCTTTGCTGCGGCTCCGCCGGCGCCGCCGAGGTGCTGCGCGTGCTGAGCTGGCCGGGTTATGCGGACGCCGACGTGGTGGAGGCCTTCGAGGCACGCACCGGGGCAAAGGTCGAGGTCACCGTGGTCGACGCCGACGAAACGCTCTGGCAGCGCATCGTCACCCGCGACGGCGCCGACTACGACGTGTTCGCGGTCAACACCGCCGAACTGCAGCGCTACATCGACCGCGGCCTGCTGGTGCCGATCGAACCCGCCGCACTGTCCAACCTCGGCGCGCAGTTGCCGCGCTTTCGCGATCCTTCGACGCTGCCCGGCACGACGCGCGACGGCAAGCTGTACGCCGTCCCCTACGCCTGGGCCGAGATGGGGCTGATCTACGACCGCCGGCAGCTCGACGCCGCACCGCAGTCGATCGCCGCGCTGTGGGATCCGCGCCACCGCGGCAAGGTGCTGGTGTACAACGGCGGTGCGCACAATTTCTCGCTCGCCGCGCAGATGCTGGGCAAGGCCTCGCCCTTCCGCCTCGACGGTGCCGACTGGACACCGGCGGTCGAGCGCCTGATCGAGCTGCGCCGCAACATGCTGACCTTCTACGTGCAGCCGGAGGAGTCCGCGCACCTTTTCATCAGTCGCGGCGCGGCGCTGATGTTCGCCAACTACGGCACGCAACAGCTCCAGCTCTTGCGTGCGGCGGGCGCGGACGTGGGCTACGTGGTGCCGCGCGAGGGCGCGCTCGCCTGGCTCGACTGCTGGGTCATCACCCGCGGTGCGCGCAACAAGACGCTCGCCCTGGCCTGGATCGACCACCTGCTCGGCACCGGCGCCGCGCATGTGCTGAGCACTCGCCACGGCCTCGCCAACACGCGCGACCCGGCCCCGCACCAGGCCGACACCGAGCGCCTGGTCTGGCTCGAGCCGGTGGAAGACGTGGAGCGCCGCAACCTGCTATGGGAGCGCATCCTCTCCGGCGACCGTGCCGAACGGGTGCTGGCACCATGAGATTCGGCATCGCGGCCCGTCTCGGCATCATCCTCGCCCTCTCCGGCATGCTTGCCGCCGGCGTCACCGCCTTCCAGGCCTATCGTGCCAGCAAGGACCTGCTGATCGACTCCGCGCGCGAGGAGTTGCTCACATCCACCCGCGTACTCGCCCGCCGCATCACCCAAGTGCGCGAGGACATCTCGCGCACACTGCTCGCACTCGCCCGCCATCCGGCCGCGCGCACCGCGCTCGAAAGCGGCGACCCACAGGCAGCGACCCGCCTCGCGATGCTGTTCGCGCTGCCGATGGAGGCCAACCGCGCCTACTTCCAGATCCGCCTGATCGGCGCCGACCACAACGGCCTCGAGCTCGTGCGGCTGGACCGCGACGAAGACGCCCTGGTGCGCGTGAGCGGTGACGCGCTGCAGGAAAAAGGGCACTACCCCTACGTCTTCGACACCCTCGCGCTCGCCGCCGGCGAGGTGTACATGTCGCGCGTCGGCATCAATCGCGAACGCGGCTCACATGCCGCACTCGGCCAGCCCGCGGTGCAGCTGGCCACCCCGGTCGCCGATGCGGCGGGCCGGCTGCGCGGCGTGGTCGTGGTCAGCATGGACCTGAACGGCGTGTTCGCGCTGCTCGCCGCCGACCTGCCGCCCGACTTCCGCCTCTACCTCGCCAACAGCGCCGGCGACTACCTGCTCCACCCCGACCCGGCGCGCACCTTCGGCTTCGACAAGGGGCGCCGGGTGCGGGTGCAGGACGAGTTCCACGCCATGCAGGCCGTGATCGATGGACAGGCGGACGAAGCGCTGATCGAGAGCAGTTCCGGCGAGCACGCACGCGAACCGCTGGTCGCCGCGTTCATGGCCGCCCAGGCGCAGGTGCGCACCGAGGAGGGGCACTTCATCCTGGGCCTGGCGCGACCGCGCGCAACCGTGCTCGCCGAGCTCGACCCGCTGCGCGGCATGATGCTGCAGATCGTGGCCGGCATGAGCCTGGCCGGAATCCTGGTCGCCGCCATGCTCGCGCGTGCGATCACGCACCCGATCGAGGTGCTCGGCGCAGCGGTGCAGAACTTTGCCAGTGCCGATGACACGCCGGCCCTGCCGGTCGAGCGTCGTGACGAGATCGGCGCCCTCGCCCGCCGCTTCGTCGAACTGCGCACCCAGATCGGCCAGCAGATGGCCGAGCTCGAATACCGGCGCAGCGAACTCGAGCACCTCGCCCGCCACGACCCACTCACCGGCCTGCCCAACCGCGCCCTGTTCGACGACCGCATGGCGGTGGCACTCGCCGCTGCACGCCGCGACAACGGCCGCCTCGCGCTGCTGTTCGTCGACGTCGACCACTTCAAGCCGATCAACGACAGCCTCGGCCATGCCTTTGGCGATCGGGTTCTCGAGGGCGTCGCCGCGCGTATCCGCGACAGCATCCGCGAATCCGACACCGCGGCCCGCATCGGCGGCGACGAATTCGTCGTGCTGCTGCCCGGCATCCCGTCCGCCGACGACGCGGAGCGGGTCGCACGCAAGATCCGCGAAGCGATCGACGAGCCCTTCATCATCGACGGCCGTGAGCTTGCTGTCTCGGTGAGCATGGGCATCGCCCTCTTCCCCGATGATGGCGTCGACGCGGCGGCCCTGGCGCATCACGCCGACGCCGCCATGTACCGCGACAAGGCCGCAAGCAGACCGGCCACGCGCGCCTGAGCCGTGGCACGAGCGCGCGCGGCCTCGGTCCTCCACTCGAGCCGCAGCGCCGCCGATGTGTCGACATTTTTTACACCCCGCACGGTGAAAAATTATAAAAAGTCTATTTTTCAATTGCTTGGGCAATAGGCACAAAGCATGCGTGGTTACTTGGGGCAGGGTTTACTGCTGCCGCCGAGGGGGCTGCCATGATCACGCGCATTCTTTTGGGCTTGCTGCTGTGCAGCCTCCACCTCGGCGCACAGGCGGCCATGGTGTATGCGGAACGCGGCGATGCAGGCGGCTTCAGCGCGCCGCAAGCCATCGTCGGGACATCGATCGAGCGCATCCAGGGCAGCATCGGCGGCAGCGACACCATCGACGCCTTCCGCTTTTACTTCGCCGGCGGTTCGCTCGCGATCCTTGCTCGCCTGGACGATTCCGGTGACGACCCGGCGGGCATCCTGTCGATCGCGCTGATCAGCGAGCAAGGCCAGCCAGGCGACCCGTGCTTCGCCGGAGTTCCCGGCAATCCCGACTACCCGCCCAACCCCTGCGTGGCCAATGACTGGCTGGACTTTTCGGCGGACGGCCTCGCTGCCGGCAACTACATCCTCGGCGTGTGCGCGTCGACCGACGTCTGCCTGGCGGAGGATCCGCCCTTCACGATCCATTTCATGCTCGAGCCCGACCTGGGCGCCACGTCCGCGAGCATCGGTGCGCCGGTACCCGAGCCGACCGCGCTCGCGCTCATCGCGCTGGGACTGCTGGTGGTGGGCATCTACCACCTCCGCCCGCGCACGCCGGCCGACCGACGCTGAAGCCGCCAGTGCCCGGTCAGGCGCAGCGGCTCAGTGGAGCGCCAGCCCGATCGCCGACGCAAGCACCAGCGCCGGATAAACCAGCAGGGTCACGCCGGTGCCGCCGCGGATCATCGCGCGCTGCGGCACGTGGCCGCTGCCGAAGACGATCGCGTTGGGCGGGGTCGCCACCGGCAGCATGAACGCACACGAGGTGCCCACCGCCACCAGTACGGCCAGCGGCGCGCGCTCGACGTGGGGCGCGAGGCCCAGAAAAAGCGGGATCAGCAGCGCCGCACTGGCAGTGTTGCTGGTGACCTCGGTGAGCAGCAGCGCGAACAACACCATCAGCGCGACGCACAGCAACACCGGCAGGGCCGCGAGCGGGCCGCCGAGTTGGGCGGCGAGCCAGGCCGCCGCGCCGCTGCCGGCGAGCGCCTTGCTCAGCGTCAGGCCGCCGCCAAAGAGCAGCAGCACCCCCCATTCGGTGCTGCGCTCCACGTCCTGCCAGCTTGCGATCCTCAGTGCATGCAGTAGCACCAGCGCGAGCAGGGCCACCGCCGCGTCGTAGCCACGCTCCAAGCCGAGCGCAGCACCAAGTGGCGCACCGAACACCCACAGCAGCACGGTGGCGCCGAACAGCACCAGCATGCGCTGCTGGGCCGGCGTCCACGCCCCCGGCGCGGGCGGCGGATCGACGGTGAAGGCGAGTTGCGGCTTGAGCGCCAGGCGCAGGCCGAGCTCCATCAGCGGCATCATCACCACCACCAGCGGCAGCCCCCAGGCCATCCAGCCGGCGAATCCGATCCCCGCGGCAGCCGCCGCGATCGCGTTGGGCGGGCTGCCGACCAGCGTGCCGATACCGCCGATGTTGGCGGAGAAGGCCACCCCGAGCAGCACGTAGATCCAGGTCCGGCGGAAATCGGCGAGCGGCAGCGGCGCGAGCAAGCCGAGCGCAAGCGGCAGCATCATCGCCGCGGTCGCGGTGTTGCTGATCCACATCGACAGGAAGGCGGTGAGCCAGAACAGCCAGCGCACCGCGCGGGCGAAGCTCGATCCGGCGCGGCGCATCACCTGCCCGGCCATCCAGCGATCCAGCCCCTGGCGCTGCAGTCCGGCCGCGAGCGCGAAACCGCCGAGGAACAGGAAGATCACCGGGTCGGCGAAGTTGAGCAGCGCCTCGTCGAAAGCCAGTACGCCGGCCGCGGCGGCCAACAGCGGCACCAGCAGCGCAGTGACGCTGACATGCAGGGCCTCGCTCAGCCACAGCCAGGCGATCGTCGCCAGCAGCGCGAGCCCGGCGCCGGCCTGTTGCGGCAGTTCGGCGAGCCAGAACTGCAGGCCGACGAAGAGCAGGCATGCGAGTGCGAGGTTCACCGTGCGCATCATGCGCCCCCGCCGCGCCGCGCTCCGGCAGCGCCGGGCGCCGCCGCGGACGTGCACAGTGCGCGCGCCGCCGGCCTCATCCCTGCCACCGCGCCAGGCTGCGCGGCCGCAGCGTCCACGCGAACGCCCCATAGTCGGGCAGTCCGCCGCGCAGCGGCGGCGCGGCCTCGCCCTCGATCAGGGGGCGGATGTAGTCGCAGGCGGCCGCGCTGACGTGCAGCCCGTCCGCACGCACGAACGCTTCCGGCAGGCTGCGCTCGAGGTTGGCCACCGCGGCGGCGTCGACCGCCACCACGTCCCAGCGGTAGGGGGCGTCGTGCACACGGCGGATCGCCGGCATCGTCCCGCCCTGTCCGGCGAGCGCGAAGTCCACCGCGGCGCGCCCGACCGCCTCGGCCTGCGCCAGGTCGGTGGCCGAACGCCAGTGGCCGGCCGCACGCTGCAGGTAGTCGGGGATCGCCCAGTGGAACTTGTAGCCGAAGCGCTCATTGATCAGGCGTGCCACCGCCAGGCCGGCGCCGCCGAGTTGCACGTAGCCACGATCGTGCGACTTCTCCATGAGCAGGCTGCCATCGGCACGGCGCACGCCTTCGGACACCGTCACCGCACACCAGCCGAGGCGCTCGGTGATCTCATGCACGCGGGCCAGGAAGGCCTCCTCGTCGAAGCGCGCCTCGGGCACCAGCACGACGTGCGGCGCACGTGCGGGATCGCCGCCCGCGGCGAGCGCGGTGGCGGCGGCCAGCCAGCCGGTGTTGCGCCCCATCACCTCCATCACGAACACGCTGCCGCGGCTGCCGACCATGGAGGCGGTATCCAGCCCCGCCTCCAGCATCGAGGTGGCGAGATAGCGCGCGGCCGAACCGAAGCCGGGGCAGCAGTCGGTGCCGATGATGTCGTTGTCCACCGTCTTCGGCACCCCGATGCAGACGAGCGGATGAGCGCGTCGCCGTGCCTCGGCCTGCAGGCGTGCGACCGCATCCATGGAGCCGTTGCCGCCGTTGTAGAGCAGCCAGCCGATGCGGTGCGCGTCGAACACCGCGAACAGCCGGTCCATCACCCGCCCGCCGTCATCCTGCGGCAGGTCGAAGCGACATGAGCCGAAGGCGCCGCCGGGCGTGCGCGCGAGGCGCTCAAGCGCGCCCTCGTCGAGCCCCGCAGTGTCGATCAGCGCCTCGTCGAGCACGCCGCCGATGCCGCGGTACGCCGCGAGCACCTTACCGACGCGGCCGGAGGCGCGTGCCGCGGCAATGACCGCCGCCGCGCTGGCGTTGATGACGGCAGTGACGCCGCCGGAGTGTGCATAGAGCAGGTTGTCGTGGCTCATCGGCCTCATCTCGTCGGGTCGGTGCCGCAGCCTGCGCCGGCAGGCGACACGCCACATGCAAATGCGAACGCGGCCGCATCCCGCTCGGGGAGACGGCCGCGTCCTGTGCCGCCGGACCCGTGCAAGCGCCGGTCCGGCAAGCCGTGCAGCGGATTACTCGAGTGCCTCGAAGGCGCGCGCGGTGATCTCGTCCACCGCGCCCAGGCCGGCGATCTTGCGCACCTTGGGTGCCTTGGCGTCGCCCGAAGCGGCCCACTTGCTGTAGTACTCGACCAGCGGCTTGGTCTGCGAGTGGTAGACGTCGAGGCGCTTCTTGACCGTTTCTTCCTTGTCGTCGTCGCGCTGCACCAGGTCTTCGCCGGTGACGTCGTCCTTGCCTTCGACCTTGGGCGGGTTGTATTTGACGTGGTAGGTGCGCCCCGAGGCGAGGTGGGCACGGCGGCCGCTCATGCGTTCGACGATCTCGGCGTCCGGCACGTCGATCTCGAGCACGAAGTCGATCGGCACGCCGGCGTCCTTCATCGCATCGGCCTGCGGGAGGGTGCGCGGGAAACCGTCGAACATGTAGCCGGCCTTGCAGTCGTCCTGCTGCAGGCGGTCCTTGACGAGGCCGATGATGATGTCGTCGGACACGAGGCCGCCGGCATCCATGACCTTCTTGGCCTCCAGCCCCAGCGGGGTGCCCGCCTTCACCGCGGCGCGCAGCATGTCGCCGGTGGAGATCTGCGGAATGCCGAACTTCTCCTTGATGAAGTTGGCTTGCGTACCCTTGCCGGCACCCGGCGGCCCCAAAAGAATCAGTCGCATACTCCCTCCCTTTAATGGACGGCCATCGCGCATGGCCGTTTCCTTATCGAATAACAGCCGAAACTTAACCGACGCACGCCGGGTGGTCAAACCCCTCCGGCGGCAAACAGTGCACGCACGCGCTCGAGATCCTGCGGCGTGTCGACACCGGCGGCCGGCGCCCGCTCGAGTTCGAGCACGCGGATGCGGTAGCCGTGCCACATCGCACGCAGCTGCTCGAGGGCTTCCCAGTGTTCGAGCGGCGACGGCGCGAGGCTGGCGTAGCGGCGCAGGAAACCGACCCGGTAGGCATACAGGCCGACGTGGCGCAGCACCGGCAGCCCTGCGGGCAGTGCGCGCGCGCCCTCGGCCCAGGCGTCACGCGCCCACGGGATCGGTGCCCGCGAAAAATACTGCGCGCGCCCGGCCCCGTCGCACACCACCTTGACCACGTTGGGGTTGAAGGCCTCGGCGGGGTCGTGGATGGCGTGGGCCGCGGTGGCGATCGCCGCCTCGGCGTCGTGCGCCAGCGCAGCGGCCACGGCGGTGACGATCGCGGGATCGATCAAGGGCTCGTCACCCTGCACATTGACCACGATGTCGTCGTCGGCCCAGCCGCGCTGAGTGGCGACCTCGGCGAGGCGGTCGGTGCCGCTGGGATGGTCGGCACGGGTCATCACCACCGCGCCGCCGGCCGCCGCGACCGCATCGCGCACGCCGGCGTGATCGGTCGCCACCCAGGTCTCGAGCGCGCCGGCGCCCTGCACGCGCTCGAGCACGCGCACGATCATCGGCTTGCCGCCGATGTCGGCGAGCGGCTTGGCGGGCAGGCGGGTGGAGGCGTAGCGTGCCGGGATGACGATGCGAAAGGATGCGGCGGCCACGCTGCGGCTCACTTGCGCAGTGCGTCGAC
This sequence comes from Thauera sp., assembly GCA_023150215.1. Lineage (GTDB taxonomy): Bacteria > Pseudomonadota > Gammaproteobacteria > Burkholderiales > Rhodocyclaceae > Thauera. Next base: position 7,928 of record JAKLLJ010000031.1, read on the forward strand.
TTCTTCGGCGCTGAGGCTGCGCGCCTCTTCTTCGAGCATCACCGGAATGCCGTCACGAACGGGATACGCCAGGCGGTCGGCCTTGCACACCAGCTCCTGCTCGTCCTTCAGGTAGTCGAGCGGCCCCTTGCACAGCGGGCAGACGAGGATCTCAAGCAGTCGTGCGTCCATCTTCGAGTTTCTCCAGGATGCGTTCGGCGGCGCCGGAACCGATCTGCGCCCGTACCGGGTATTCCCAGCAATCGGCAGGCGCGAAAGACGCGCATTTTACCGCATCCTTGGCCGTCATCAGGATCGGAAGCGCATCGCCGAAATCGAGCTCGCCCGCCACGAAGCGATGATGGTCGGGAAAGGGATGCGCCACCACCTCGATGCCCTCGCCCGCGAGCTGATCGAAGAAGCGCTGCGGGCGCCCGATACCGGCCACCGCATGGGCCCGCTGGCCGCGCAGCTCGGCCGCCGGGCGCCGGCGCCCCGAGCCATCGACGGCGATCAGCGCCCCCCCCGCCAGCCGCATCGGGAACACCGGCGTTGCGCCCGCCGCCGCGATGACGTCGGCGCCGAGCACGCCGTGGGCGAGCACCAGGTCCACCTCGGCGAGGCGGGCGAGCGGCTCGCGCAGCGGCCCCGCAGGCAGCAGCAGGCGATTGCCGAGGGTGGCGTCATCGACCACCGCGATCTCGATGTCGCGCGCCAGCCGGTAGTGCTGCATGCCGTCATCGGCGATCAGCACGTCGCACTCGGGATGCAGGCGCAGCAACTCGCGCGCCGCGGCCGGGCGATCACGCCCGATGACCAGCGGGCAAGCGGTGAGGCGCGCCAGCAGCACCGGCTCGTCGCCGTAGTGCGCGGGGTCGCCATCGGCCGGCACCCGGGCCATGCCGCCCTGCGCGCTCACCTGCCCGCCGTGGCCGCGGCTGACGATGCCCGGGCAGTACCCGGCGGCACGCAGCACCCCCGCCAGCCAATCGACCACCGGCGTCTTGCCACTGCCGCCGAGCGCGATGTTGCCGACCACGATCACCGGCACGGCCAGGCGCTGCGGCTCGATCGATGCGCGTCGACGACGGGCGAGCAGGCCGAACAAGAGGGAGACGGGGCGCAGCAGTTGCGCGAGCGGGCCGCGCGCCTGCCAGAACGCGGGAGCCTTGGCCGCCATGCTCAGCGCCGGTTCACGGCGCCGACGACTGGGTGGCGAAGGTGATGTGCGGCAGCCCCGCGCGCTGCGCGGCCTGCATCACGTCCACCACACTCTGGTGGGAGGTGCGCGCGTCGGCATTGATCACGATCACCGGCGGCGTGCCGCCATCGGCGGGAGCGGCCTTGCCGAGCGCGGTGGCGATCGCCTCCACGCTGCGCTCGCCGACCGGCTGACGGTTCACCAGCACCTCGCCGGCCGCGGTCACCGCCACGACCACCTCGCGCACCTCAGCCTCGCTGCCCTCGGCTTCGGCGGTGGGCAGCTTGATCTCAAGGCCGGACACCTTGGAGAAGGTGGTGGTCAGCATCAGGAAGATGATGATCACCAGCACCACGTCGATGAGCGGGATCAGGTTGATCTCCGGTTCCGCGTTGCGGTTGCCGCGGCGGAAGTTCATCGCACGCCCCTCACGCCCGGCGTTCGCCGTGCGCAACCTCGACCAGCTTGATCGCCTGCTGCTCCATGTCGATCACGAAGCTGTCGATCAGGGCGCGGAAGTGACGCCAGAAGATCATCGACGGAATCGCGATGATGAGGCCGAGTCCGGTCGTGTACAGCGCGATCGAGATGCCTTGCGCGAGCTGGGCCGGGTTGGCGCCGCTGACGCCCTGCGAGGCGAAGATGTCGATCATGCCGATGATGGTGCCGAGCAGACCCATCAGCGGGCTGATCGAGGCGATGGTGCCGAGCGTGGTGAGGAAGCGCTCGAGATCGTGGACCACCGCACGGCCGGTCTCCTCGATCGCCTCCTTCATCATCTCGCGCGGGCTCAGCACGTTGCGCAGGCCGGCGGCGAGCACGCGGCCCAGGGGGGAATGCGCCGCCACGCGCTCGATCATCTCGGGCGAGGGGCCGCTCTGGTGGAGGTCGTTCAGCACCTTGTCGAGCAGTGCGGGGGGCACGATGCGCGCACGACGCAGCGTGATCGAGCGCTCGATGATGAGCGCGACCGCGATGACCGACGCCAGAATCAAGGGCCAGATCGGCCAGCCAACGGCCTGGATGATCGCGAACACGCGCGCAAACCTCGCTTGAGCAAAGGCGAGACTCTAGCGCCCTGCCCTGCCGCCGGCAAGCCGGCCACGGCCCCGATGCGGCATCGGTCACGGTGGCGGGGCGCGAAGCGGCACAGCGGCCCGGACCTCGACAAGCCTTGTCCAGCAATCCACAGAAGCTGTGGATAAGTTTGTGGGCAGTTTCGGGATGTTGCCCGCGAAGCCCGTCAGCACAGGCTTTCTGTCACTCCGATGCAAAATTGTGCAACCTATCAACCCGTTTTAAATCAAAAACTTACTTAACCATCCCTTATCGATCAAGGACTTGCGAATGCACCCTTGACAAGGTCGGGAGCCTGTGGATTCCGCTACAATCCGGCCATGCCCTCAAGCCCCCTCACCTCCGCGCCGGCCGCCGCTGCCGGCCTGGAAGGCACGTCCACCGCCGTCTTCAGCATCGCCGAGCTCAACCGCATGGCGCGCAGCGCGCTCGAATCCGCCCTCCCCTTGCTCTGGGTGGGAGGCGAAATCTCCAACCTGACGCGCGCAAGCTCCGGACACCTCTACTTCACGCTCAAGGACGCCGCAGCGCAGGTGCGCTGCGCGATGTGGCGCAACCGCGCGCAGTTGCTGGCCTTCCGCCCCGAGAACGGGATGCGGGTCGAAGCGCGTGCGCTGGTGACCCTGTACGAAGCGCGTGGCGACTATCAGCTCAACGTCGAGACGTTGCGCCCGGCGGGCATCGGCAGCCTGTTCGAGGCCTTCAACCGGCTCAAGACGCGGCTCGCGGCCGAAGGCCTGTTCGACGAGGCCGGCCGGCGCCCGCTGCCACGTTTCCCGCGTGCGCTGGGCATCGTCACCTCGCCGCAGGCGGCGGCCCTGCACGACGTGCTGGTCACGCTGCGCCGGCGCGCCCCGCACCTGCCGGTGGTGCTCTACCCGGCCCCGGTGCAGGGCGCCGACGCCGCCACACGCCTGGTGGAGGCGGTCAGTCAGGCGGGCCGGCGCGCGGCGGCCGACGGCATCGACGTGCTGCTGCTGGTACGCGGCGGTGGCAGCATCGAGGACCTGTGGTCGTTCAACGACGAGGCGCTGGCCCGCGCGCTGCGCGCTGGCCAGCTGCCGGTGGTGTGCGGGGTCGGGCACGAGTCCGACTTCACCATCGCCGACTTTGCGGCCGACTTGCGCGCGCCCACGCCCACCAGCGCCGCCGAGCTTGCCAGCGCCGGCTGGTATGCGGCGCGCGCCGAACTCGCCGTCATCGAGCCCCGTCTGCAGCGCGCGCTCGAGCGCCGCCTCGGCGAACTCGCCCAGCGCCTGGACCGCGCCGCGCTGCGCCTGGTGCATCCGCGCGAGCGCTTGCGCCGCGAGCGTGCAACGCTCGAGCGCCTCGGCGAACGCCTGCACCACGCCGCCGAACGGCGGCTCTATCGCGCACGCCTGCGCACCGCCCAGGCCGGACTGCGCCTGAACGCCGTGGCCCCGCGCCCGAGCGCCCTCGCCGACCGTGTCGGTGCGCTCGGCGAACGCCTGCAGCGCGCCGCCGCCCAGCTCCTGGCGCAACGCCACACCCGGGTCGACACCCTCGCCGCCCACCTCCAGCACCTCGCGCCGCAGGCCGTGCTCGCGCGCGGCTACGCCATCGCACGCGACGAGCAGGGCCGCGTGTTGCGCAGCGCGAGCGCAGTTCGGCCTGGCGCCACGGTGGACGTGCAACTGGCCGACGGCCGGCTCGATACGCGGGTGATCGGGCGCGGCGAGCGCTGAAAACACGCGCCCAACCGATCCGCGAGGTTTACGCAAATCCCCCGTCTGGGCTTAACATGCGGGGCGCAATCTTGTTCGGGGTCTAAATCCAGACTAAAATGGTCCGGCTTTCCCAACCCGAATACAGATAGACCCACAAGGAGATACTGCATGGAACACACCCTGCCCGCCCTGCCCTATGCCAAGGACGCCCTCGCCCCGCACATCTCGGCCGAGACGCTGGAGTTCCACCACGGCAAGCATCACCAGGCCTATGTCACCAACCTCAACAACCTGATCAAGGGCAGCGAGTACGAGAACCTCGACCTCGAAGCCATCGTCAAGAAGGCCCCGGCCGGCGGCGTCTATAACAACGCCGCCCAGATCTGGAACCACAGCTTCTTCTGGAACTGCATGACGCCGAACGGCGGCGGCGAGCCCAGCGGTGCGCTGGCCGACGCGATCAAGGCCAAGTGGGGCAGCTACGACGATTTCAAGAAGGCCTTCCAGGCCTCCGCGGTCGGCAACTTCGGCTCGGCCTGGACCTGGCTGGTGAAGAAGGCCGACGGCTCGGTCGACATCGTCAACATGGGCGCCGCCGGCACCCCGCTGACCACCGGCGACACCGCGCTGCTCTGTATCGACGTGTGGGAACACGCCTACTACATCGACTACCGCAACCGTCGTCCGGACTTCGTCGCCACCTTCCTCGACAAGCTGGTCAACTGGGACTTCGCGGCGAAGAACTTCGCCTGACTTCCTGCGCTGGCCCTGGCCGGCGGCATCACTGCGAAAGCGACCCGCGTGGTCGCTTTCGTGCTTTCCGGCCGGACGCCGGATCTGCGCCGGACCGACCGCCCCCGAGGCGACGCATGCTCGACATCCTCTACCACGACGACTGGCTGGTCGCGATCCACAAGCCCTCGGGCCTGCTCGTGCATCGCAGCCCGATCGCCGCGCACGAGGAGCGCTTCGCGGTGCAGTTGCTGCGCGACCAGATCGGCCGTCGCGTCTTTCCCGCCCACCGCCTCGACCGCGGCACCTCGGGCGTGCTGCTGTTCGCGCTCGACCGTGAGGTCGCGCGCACGCTGGCGGCGCGCTTCGCAGCGCAGGCCGTGGACAAGCGCTATGTCGCAGTGGTGCGCGGCCATCCCGTACAAGGCGGCGTCATCGATCACCCCCTGGTGCGACGGCTGGACCCGATCGAGATCCGCCATGGCCGCGGCGCGGGCGCACGTGACGCACTGCCCGAAGACGTGGATATGGATGCGGACGAGGGCGAGGGAGAGGGCGACGCCTCCGCCCGCCCCCTCGAAGCGCTCGCCCAGCCCGCACGCACCCGCTTCCACCGCCTCGCCACGGTCGAACTGCCGCACGCGGTCGACCGCTACCCCACCAGCCGCTACGCGCTCGTCGAGCTCGTCCCCGAGAGCGGTCGTCGCCACCAGTTGCGCCGCCACCTCAAGCACATCGCCCACCCGATCATCGGCGACGCGACCTACGGCAAGGGCCGCCACAACCGCCTGTTCCAGGAACTCTTCGGCAGCCACCGCCTGCTGCTCGCCTGCACGCGGCTAGCGCTGGCACATCCGGTGACCGCGATGCCGCTGGACATCGTGGCGCCGCCGACGGCCGAGTTCACCGCCGTGCTCGGTGCGCTGGGGTGGGCGGACATCTTGTGAGGCAGGCGCGACCGGGATGCGCACGAAGCCCTCGCCACGTCGGCACAGGCGTGTTCTTTCGGGGCACAATCGTCCCTCCGCACGACGCGGACACCACGATCCGAAACGACACTCCAGGTAGAACGATGAATCCGCTGCTCCAGGTACGCCAGCACGGCCAGCAGATCTGGCTCGACAATCTCTCCCGCACCCTGCTCAACGACGGCCATCTGGCACGCTTCGTCGCCGACGACGGCGTCGCCGGTGTCACCACCAACCCGGCGATCTTCCACAAGGCGATCGCAGACGGGCGCTACTACGAGGACGACCTGGCAGCCCTGAAGCAGCAGGCGTTGAGCGCCGAGGCGCGCTACGAGGCGCTGGTGATCCCCGACGTGCAGCGTGCCTGCGAGCTGCTCGCGCCAGTGCACCGCGACAGCGACGGCAACACCGGCTACGTCAGCCTGGAAGTGTCGCCCGCGCTCGCCCACGACGCCGACGGCACGGTGGCGGCCGGACTGCGCCTGAAGGCCGCGGTCGACCGCCCCAACCTGCTGATCAAGGTCCCCGCCACCGCGGCCGGCCTGGTCGCGATCGAGCGCCTGATCGCCGCCGGGGTCAGCGTCAACGTCACGCTGATGTTCTCGCTCGCCCATTGCGACGCCGTGGCCGAGGCTTACCTGCGTGGCTTGGCGCAGTTGCACGCCGCCGGCGGCAAGCTCGCGCCGGTGATGTCGGTGGCGAGCCTCTTCCTGTCGCGGGTCGACACGCTGGTGGACAAGTTGCTGGAGGAGCGCGGCGGCGACCTGCTCGCGCTGCGCGGGGGCACCGCGGTGGCGATGGCGCGGCTGGCCTACCAGGCCTACCAGGAACGCTTCCACGGCGCCGGCTTCGAAGCCCTGGCGGCAGCGGGAGCGCGTCCTCAGCCCATGCTGTGGGCGAGCACCGGGACCAAGAACCCGGCTTACAGCGACCTCCTCTATGTCGAGCCGCTGATCGGTGCCGAGACCATCAACACCCTGCCCGACGCCACCCTGGCCGCGCTGCGCGACCACGGCCGCATCGCCGCCACGCTCGAGGAAGACGTCGAACAGGCGGCAGCGCATTTCAGCGCGCTCGCGGCAGCGGGCATCGACATGGTCGGCGTTGGCGAGCGCCTGCAGCAGGAAGGCCTCGCCCAATTCGAACAGGCATTTGCAGGCTTGCTCGCGCTCACCGCCTGAGCGCCGTCGGCACGCCTGCGAACCGCCACGCTTGCAGATCAGGGCACGGCCAAGCCGGAAAATGCGCGGCTTGCGCCGCGCCGGCACAGCCGCTCAGCCGCCGTGCAAACGCGGTGTAAGAGACGTTCGCGGCTGCCGCCGCTCCTACAGCGCCATCGACCGCCGTGACCGCCCACGGCACACCGATGATTCGGCACCGCCTCCGCTCGGCTGCGCCCGCCTATGTAGGAGCGGCGGCAGCCGCGAATTTCTTTGCACAGCACTCAATGGCCGCGCCCGCTCGCGTAGGAGCGGCGGCAGCCGCGATCATGTTTGCACGGCGGTCTATCGGCTGCGCCGGCCCGTGTAGGAGCGGCGGCAGCCGCGAACTTGCCCGGTACACCCGAAAGAGCACTGCGGCAGGGCGGTCGTTCACGCGCTTGCCCCATGCCGGAGTGCGCGCGCGAAGTCCGCCTACACCGGCTCGAAAAGTGCGGCGCGCGACACGCTGCGGCGGTCGCCGACCGCCTCGAGCAGTTCCTTCATGTCGAGGATCAGTACGATCTGGCCGTTGGCGAGCGTCGTCACCCCGGCCACGCCCTTGGGCCGGAACACCTCGAGCGACTTGATCACCGCATCCTCGCGCCCGGCGAAGCTGTCGATGGCGAGGATGAACACCGAGGCGGCGGACTGCATCACCACGCCGTACTGCGGCATCGCCTCGCGCGGCCAGCCGAGCAGTGCCGACAAGGGCACGATCGGCAGCACTTCGCCGCGCACCACCATGGTGGCCCTGCCACCGACGTCCTGGATGCTGCCGACATCGACCGGCAGGATCTCGCGCACCATCGACAAGGGCACCGCGAACGGCTGCTCGCCCAGGCGCACCAGCAGCACCGGCAGGATCGCCAGCGTCAGCGGCAGGTTGATGAGCAGCGTGGTGCCCTTGCCGAGCTGGGAGTGGATCTCGATGGTGCCGTTGAGCTTCTGGATGTTGGTGCGCACCACGTCCATGCCGACGCCACGACCGGACACGTCCGACACCTTCTCGGCGGTCGAGAAGCCGGGCAGGAAGATCAGGTTGTAGCTCTGCCGCTCGTCGAGCGTGCTCGCTTCCTCTTCGCTGATCAGGCCCTGCGCAAGCGCCTTGGCGCGCAGCTTCTCGGCATCCATGCCGCGGCCGTCGTCGGCCACGGTGATCACGATGTGATCACCCTCCTGGCGCGCCTCCAGGCGCAGCACCGACTTCGCCGGCTTGCCGGCGGCGGCACGGCGGGCGGCATCTTCGACACCGTGGTCGACCGCGTTGCGGATCAGGTGGATGATCGGGTCGGCGAGATCCTCGACCATCGTCTTGTCGATCTCCGTCTCCTCGCCGACCAGCGCCAGCTCCACCTCCTTGCCGAGGTTGCGCGCGAGATCGCGAGCGATGCGCGGATACTTGTGGAACAGGCGACCGATCGGCTGCATGCGCGTCTTCATGACCGCGTTCTGCAGGTCGGAGACCAGCAGGTCGAGCTGGCTCACCGCCAGGTCGAGCGCTTGCAGGGTCTCGGTGTCGGTACGGCCGGCGAGGATGTCGCTGCGCAGCGCGTTGAGCCGGTTCTTGGTCAGGCCGATCTCGCCCGACAGATTGAGCACCTGGTCGAGGCGCGAGGTGTCCACCCGGATCGAGTTGTCGCGCTGGCGCTCGCCCTCGCGTCGTCCGGTGGGGGCATTGGCGCCGGGAAGATCGGTGGCACGACGCCCGAGGGCAGCGGCCACCACCGGATCGGCAGCCGCAGGGGGCAGGTCCGCTGGCGCAGCTTCGAGCGCCGGCAGCGGCGCAGCGGCCATCGGCGCAGCGACCGCAGCGCCACCGGTCACGGCGGCAAAGAGCGCATCCCAGTCGGGCTCGCCCGGCCGCGGGAAGGCCGTACCCGTCGCCAGGGGCTGCGCGGCAACGGCGACCGCTGCCGGCGCCTTGAGCGGCGCCACCGCCGCCGCGGCCGACGGGGACGCTTCGATCGCCACGCGCAGGGCGTCGAGCAACTCGGGCGCAGCCGGCCCAGGCCGACTGCCGCGCCCGAGGTCGACGAACATGTCGCGCACCACGCCGGTCGCGGACAGGATCACGTCCATGCGCTCGGGGGTGACCGCGAGCTCGCGCTTGCGGAGCTTGTCGAACAGGCTCTCGGTCAGGTGGCAGAGGGTGACCAGTTCGGCGGCGCCGAGAAAGCCGGCCCCGCCCTTGATGGTGTGGAAACCGCGGAAGATATCGTTGAGCAGCCCGGTATCCTCCGGGCTGTGCTCGAGTTCGACGAGTTTGTTGTCCACATCGGACAGCAGGTCACCGGCCTCGACGAGGAAGTCCTGCAGCAGATCCTCCATCCCGGCAAAATCGCTCATGGCTCAGCTTGCTCCAGTTACCGGCGCGGCCACCACGGGCGTTCGCAAACCGGCGCAGACGGGTACCAGCCCCGTCGATTGATCAGAACCCGAGGCGCTCGAGCAGTTCGTCGACCTGGGACTGGTCCTGCACGACATCACTGCGTCCGCCGGTGTCGATGACGGGGCCGTTGAGCAGGCCCGAATCGTCCTCTTCGCGGACCTGCGCCGGCGCGGCCTCGATCAGCACCTGCAGGAGCTGGGTCTCGAGGGTGTGGGTGAGTTCGAGCAGGCGCTTGATGACCTGCCCGGTCAGATCCTGGAAATCCTGCGCCATCATGATCTCGTGCAACTGCGTGCCCGTCGCACGTGCCCCCTCGCCCACCGCAGTCAGGAATCCGCGGGTGTCGGCGCTCAGCTCGCGAAAGGCGTCGGGCGTCATGCGTCCGGCGTAGAGCTCGTCCCAGCGCGCGCCAAGCTCATCGGCACCGTTCGCCAGCTCGTCCTGGATAGGACTCGCGAGGTCGGTGGCGTTGAGCACGCGGCTGGCCGCCTGCTCGGTGGTGCGCGCGACATAGTCGAGGCGCTGGCGGGCATCGGGAACGGCCGCAGCCGCCTCGTGCAGCGTGGAGTCGAGGCCGAGCTCGCGCAGCGCATCATGCACTTGGCGGGCGAGCTGGCCGAGGCGGTTGTACACCACGCCATCGCTGGCCGTGGCGACGGCGTCCGCCGGCACCGGTGCGCTCATCGTCCCTTGTGCCGGCACG